>NZ_DVEA01000036.1:0-1880 GCF_015295965.1 Thermoleptolyngbya sp. M55_K2018_002 | reverse complement strand
TTGTGGTGAACACCGTCGTAAACATCATCAGCATTCCGCCGATCAAAATCGCCACAGCCAGCCCGCCCATCACCCAGTTCAGAGAATCCATTGACTCCATTCGCTTCCTCGCGCAATGTCGATGCGCTTCATCATACGGTTCTTCATCATACGGTTTTATCGCACCCCATCTGACTAGAGAAACAAATCTGGAGCGAAGTGTGTGTCTCGTAGAAGATTAAGAATTTCCTTCGCTTGATTGTCCCCGAATATACCTCTTGATAGAGCAAACTCATGCCCCTGTATCGGTAGCTTATGAGCAGTTTATTGACTGGAACATATAGGAGTTTTGCGTGAAACGTTTGTCCTTGATGCAGTTTTCTATTAGTGGCTTTGTCGCTTTACTACTGGTATCGGCCGGAGTGCTGGTTCCCCAAACAGCCCGGGCTGATATTGATCGAGACGCAACTCCCCAAGAGCGGGCGAGAGTCGTCGAAGTGCTTCAGGCTCAGGGATGCCCGGTGGTTGGCGATGTGGATTATATCCAGGGCGTGGGCTTTGAGGCCGAAGACGTGCGCTGCAACGACGGCAAAGAATACGACGTTTTTTTAGACGAGAATTTCAATGTCATTTCTAAGCGAGAAGATCGAGACTGAGCTTCCCGCAGAGTGTGAAATTCGTATTTGACATATTTGCGTTCAGCAACATCTGGCAGCGTCTTGGGAGTTTGGGGCCTCGTAGTTTTGCTCTGATAAGGCGCTGCTTCGCGGCGATCGCCCTCCAAACGCGATAAGGCCAACGCCAGGTCGAGTGCTGCCTCACTGCGCTAGTCGAGTTCGACGTTAAAGTAACGTTACAATCGTATTCGAGATTGGGATTCGACGCGCTCACCGCTCTACTCAAACGCTCTACTCAAACGATTTACATCAAACTCGGACACGCGACATAAAGCATGGGTTCTCTCTTGGCGATCGCCCTCATCCTGCTGCTGGCAACGTTGCTCATCGGCACGATCCTTTACCTGCTCACCGCCCGCCGCTACCAGTCCGGCGAGTCTGTCGCCCGTTCCTACGACGAATGGACGCAGGACGGCATCCTAGAATTTTATTGGGGCGAACATATTCATCTGGGGCACTATGGCTCTCCACCACGCCGCAAAGATTTTCTCAAAGCCAAAGCCGACTTTGTGCATGAAATGGTGCGCTGGGGCGGCCTCGATCGCCTGCTGCGTGGCTCCACCCTGCTCGACGTGGGCTGTGGCATCGGCGGCAGCAGCCGCATCCTGGCGCAAGACTACGGCTTTAACGTTACGGGCATTACCATCAGCTCCCAGCAGGTAAAGCGAGCGCAGGATCTTACGCCGCCCGGAGTCAGCGCCAAGTTTCTGGTAGACGACGCGATGGCGCTGTCTTTTCCCGATGCCAGCTTCGACGTGGTGTGGTCGGTGGAAGCCGGGCCGCACATGCCCGACAAAGCAATTTTTGCCAAAGAACTGATGCGCGTGCTGAAACCGGGCGGCGTGCTGGTGGTGGCCGACTGGAACCAACGGGATGATCGCCAAATTCCGCTCAACCTGTGGGAGCGCACCGTCATGCGGCAACTGCTGGATCAATGGTCGCACCCAGAATTCGCCAGCATTGAAGGGTTTTCGGAACTGCTGGAAGCCACGGGACTCACCGAGGGCCCTGTCACCACTGCGGACTGGTCAAAGGAAACGCTGCCCTCCTGGCCCGACTCGATCTGGCAGGGCATCGCGCGACCTGCGGGCCTGGTGAAATTCGGCGTTCCCGGTTTGATTAAGTCGCTACGGGAAGTGCCGACCATTCTGCTCATGTGGCTGGCCTTTAGCGTGGGGCTGTGCCGCTTTGGAATGTTTCGCGCCATCCGAAAAGAGGTGACAG
>NZ_DVEA01000225.1:0-10289 GCF_015295965.1 Thermoleptolyngbya sp. M55_K2018_002 | reverse complement strand
CGAACGACCTCAGCAGCCCCACCGCGCTGGAGCCAGAGCGCTGGTATCACGTCGCCTGGCGCTACGACAGCGTAGCCCGCACCCAATCCATTTTGGTGGATGGGAAGCTTGTGGCGACGGCCGCCAACCGTAACGCGCTGTTGGGCGGCGGGGCGCTGTTCATCGGGCAGTGGAATGGCGATCGCCACTTCAAAGGGCAAATCGGCGAACTCCGCATCTGGAACGAAGCCCGCAGCGAAGCCGACATCGCTGCCGGAATGCGCCGCGTGCTGAACGACCCCACCGGAGCCGCCTGGCAAACGCTGGCAGGAAGCTGGCGATTCGTGCTGTGGGAGGGTCGTCCGGTTGCCCAGGACGATTCGCGCCATCAGCGCCCCGGCAAGGTATTGGGCAGTCCCGCTCTGCGCCGGGTCAATTCGCAGATGATGCAGGCGCAAATCGACCCTGTAACGCTGGCGTGCAAAGCTGACGAGGGCGTGTATCTGCTGCCCTACGACTACGACGCTCATGCCCAGGTCAACCAGATTGCGCGATCGCTCCAGGATGGGTCGCTGCTGTTTTTGGTGGATGCGGGCAATGAACCGGAGCCAGTGCAGCCAGGAACCGCTGTCCTCAGCGATGACACCCTCAGCAACCGCTGGGTCGCCGATGCCTATGGCTATGCGCTCTCCTTCGATGCGGCTGCTCGCCCCGTGACGACGACACAGCGGCTAGCGGATTATCAAACCGAAGCCAACCTGACGATAGAAGCTTGGGTGAAGCACAGCGCGTTTCCCAAGGGCTTTACGGAAATCCTGAAGCATCAGTCGGGGTCGCCGTCTACCCGCTATCGCCTGGGCATTAGCCACGACCTGGATGCGCTCCGGGAAAATGCGCCGATCTATCGCGTGTTTGCCGAAGTGGGCGGCAAGCTGGTCTACACCGATCCGATGGCATCCGCTAATCAGTGGCAGCATCTTGCGGCAGTGTTTGAGCAGGCCCACGCGCTAAGGTTTAAGGCGGGCGATCGCCTGGATTGTGGCAGCGATACAACGCTGGAACTGGCGGGCGATCTGACGATCGAGGCTGTCATTCGGCTGGATGATTTGGCTCAGCCCCAGGGCATTTTGACTAAAGGTAAGATACAAGACGGCAGTGATGATGACTGTACTTATTCCCTGTCAGTGAACAAAGAAGGGAAGCTTGTTTTCGCCTTTGAAGACAACCAGGATTCACCCGAAAATCACTTTCTAAAATCCTCATTTTCACTCCAGCCGAATCAGGTCTATCATGTCGGCGTGACGCGCCAGCACCGTGCCGAAACCGCTCAAGGTAATGCTCAAGTGAGCATCAATCAATGGCATGAATTCCATTTCTATGCACGCAGCCAGGACGGCGTGCAGTATAAGATTTGGAAATCTGTCAGCAAGGCGGAAAATCCAGAGCGGTTTGAGGGAACCATCGGCAGCGGTAGTCAGCCCCTCGAAATCGGCTGGGCTGTTTGCCAGACTGACCCGCGAGATGCCACAAAGATGGCCGCTCACTCGTTCCGGGGAGAACTGGGCGAGGTGCGCCTGTGGAGCCGCGCTCTCACTGCCTCGGAATTGGGCAAAGCGATCAAGGGCCGCGAAAAGGAGCTGGTCGGCTGGTGGCAACTGGAGGAAAACCAGGGGGCGATCGCCCAAGACTCTAAGGGCACAAATCACGCCACGATCTACGGCGCACGCTGGGTGCAAAGCAGCGACCCAGAAGCCTCGCGTCTGCGGCTCTATCTCAACGGCGATGTCGTGATGACCCACGTCTGGAGCGCCAGCAACACGCCCTATGCCTGGAACCGTCAAAAGCCACCCTTTGAGGGTACACCTGGATTTTCGCTGGGTACGGATGCAAGCGCTCCGACCGCTAACCCAGCGTTGCAGCGCCACGCCTTCACAGGCGAACTGGATGAAGTCCGCATTTGGAAAGTCGCCCGCACGCTGGAGCAAATCCAGGACAATCTGTTCCGCCCCATTGCAGGCGATTTTGAACAGTTCCTTGCCTACTATCACGCCAGCGAAGTGGGCAACACACTGCAAGATGGCTCTGGGCGCGGCCTGCATCTAGCGATTCCGGGCACTGCGCCCAACTCGCCGCTGACGGACGCAACACTGACTTACTTTGCCCTGTCTACGGCCCCCGTCAGCACAGAAATCGCCCAGATTCGCAGCGCCCTGGCCCAGGTCAAGACCGACTTTCATGACGTGCTGACGAATGCGCCTGCGGTGCAGGAATACGGCGATATGCAATCCGATTCTGCGGGCAACCTGATAGGCGTGATGAAGCGCTGCTACGCCTACATCCGCAACGGCCAGTGGCGACTGCTAACGGGCTACAAGGTCGGTGATCTGGAACTAGAGTGGGTGGGACAGGCGCAGTATGACCCACAGCTCATCGGCTTTATCGAGGGTGCGCCGCCTGTGCCTAGCGAAAACCTGACGGTGCGCGATACCTACGAAAAGGTCAGCACGGTGGAACTCACCGAAGCCGACCAGATGATGTACACCTACGCCAATACGCGCGATCGCAGCTACAAAACTGCCCTCAATATGAAGCTCGGTGCTGGCTTCAAGGTGAAAAATGAAGCTGGATTTGGGCTGGTAGTGGAAACCGTCAACACGAACCTGGTGCTGGGCATTAAGGGCAATATGGAAACCAACACAAGCTGGCTGCAAAACAGTACCGTCAGCTTTGGCAAAACCACGAACACCCTCAGCCGCCTGACTGCTCAGGGAGACTGGGAAGAGGCTGCCCGCCCTCGCTATCCCGAACTGGGCAGGCGCTATGTGCCGAAAAACGTCGGCTTTGCGCTGGTGCAGTTGGAAACGGCGGATGTGTTTGTGATGCGGCTGAAGCATCGCGACCCGGCACGGCGGGTAACGGTGGCTCTGCGGATGCAGCCCAACCCCGACATCCCCAAAGACTGGAACGTGATTATGTTCCCACTGAATCCCAAGTATGTGAAGCAGGGGACGCTGGACGGACGGGTGGGGCTGAATGCGGATGCGGTGGATTATCCCAATGCCACCAACTCCAGCTCCGACCGCAGCTACTTCAAGCCAATCGAAGCCTATGCCCTAAAGCAGCGCATCGAGCGGGAGCAGAAGGAGCTAGAGGCCGACTATCGCAGCTATGACGTAGAACCTGCGGGCAAAAAGGGCATGGCGCGAGGGACACCCGTTCTTCCCCTAGTGGGAACCAGCATCGGTGCAGCGATCGAAGGCGGCATTGCCCTGAATCAGGAAGATAAGCTGCCCGAGCTGACCCGCCGCAACCTATTCAACACCTACGTCTGGACGGCCGACGGCGGGCTGTTTGCCGAAACGCAGCAGTTTATGGAGACCCAGCAAGAGGTGATTGGCGGCACATTCTCGGTGTCGGGTCAGATTGGGGGCTATATGGACTTCAACACGGCGATCGCTGGAATGGCGGTCAACTTTGAGCTAGAGTCCTTCTGGGGCGGCAGCCAGACCCTCACCAAGACCAGGACCAGCGCTTCCCAGCGATCCTTCGGGGTGACGGCGGATCTGGATGTGGAGCGCAACATCCAGGTCGCCAACCCGCAGCAGGCGGAACGGTTGGGTCTGTCGCTGTATGATGCCAAGGGCGATCGCGCCAAGTGTCCTGGGAAGGTCGATGGCTATCGGTTCATGACGTTCTATCTAGAGCCGAGCCAAGAACACTTTAAGGACTTTGAAAACAAGGTGATCGACCGAGCCTGGCTGGAACAGAGCAACGATCCGAATGCGATCGCCCTGCGCCAGTCCATCCAGCAGAAGGTCGGCAAGCCCTGGCGCGTGATGCACCGCGTCACCTACGTCAGCCGCGTCTTGCCCCGGTATGGCTCTCCCGCCGCCACGCCCGCCGAAGATACCCTGCGAGCCGCCAACATTGAAAGCAACTGGGAACTGATCAAACGATTGGAACCCTACGTGCAGTCGAAAACACGCAGCTATGGCGATTTGGCAGATGCAATTCGTGAGGTCATTTCTCGGTTTATGCCAGAACTGGCCAGCACCGAGAGCTACATCATTGAATACATGGAATATATGAGCCGCTACTACCAGGTGTTCCCGGATTCGGTGCTGCAAAGCCAGGTGCAATAAGCGACTCCTGGCGACCAATTGCCTGAGGGTTCTGTAAATTGTGGGGTGTGCTGTTCGCGGTCAGAGCGGCACACCTTTTTTGATTCACGCATCGAGTAAGGATGTTCCATTTGCGTGTTGGCGGGGTGATCGGCTGCAATTAGTGAAACGCGATTTGCAGAATAGACAGATCATCGCTAAAAGTAGACACGCCGCCCTGACTGCGAACTGCTTGCAGCAAGAGATCGAGATTCGGGATAGATGCACCACTGGATGCATAGTTAGACAGAGTGTTGATGAACGGATGCAATCCCCAGGTAGGCTGCCCCGCAGAACTGGGCAAGTCATAGATGCCGTCGCTGAAGATATACAGCAGGCTGCCGGGGGGAATGGTGCAGCGATCGCTCTCAAAAACCGTATCGGGCATCATGCCAATTGGCACCCGACGCATCCCCAGCAGACAGGTTTCAGGCGGTTTATCGGGCTGGGGCAGCAGTCGTCCCGGCATCAGCACGGCGGGTGGATGTCCGGCGCAGGCGTAGGTGAGCTGCCGCTTGACCCTGTTGTACACGCCATACCAGATGGTGAAGTACTTGTCGTGCTGGCTATCCATTTGAAACGCTTCGTTCAGCGCCCGCAGCACAACGTGGGGCTGGTAAAAGTTGACATTGGGCAACGACTGCGATCGCAGCAGGTTTAGCACCGTAATCGACGGCAGCGCCGCGCCCAGTCCGTGCCCCGACACATCCAGCAAATACATCGCCAGATAGTCTGGGTCGAGCCAAAAATAGTCAAAACAGTCGCCCCCAAGCTGGCTGGAGGGAATAAAGCGGCTGTCGATTTCAATGTCGCCCGTCAGTGGAGATGGGAGGAGCGATCGCACGTAGGAGGCGGCTTCCGACAGTTCCTTTTCGAGCAGGCGCTTTTGGGTTTGCAAATCTTCACTAAGCTGGTGCAGCCGCAACCCCGCCCGCACTCGCGCCTGAAGCTCATTAATTTCAATCGGTTTCGCCAAAAAGTCATCCGCGCCCGTGTCCAAGCCCTGAATTCGATCTTCCACAGCACTCTGGGCTGTGAGTAAGATGAAGAAAGTAGTGGACAGATCTGGATTTGCTTTGACCCGGCGGCAGACTTCTAGCCCGTCCAATCCTGGCATCACCCAATCCGACACGATCAGCGCCGGCCGCAGCTTCTCGGCTAGCGCCAGCCCAGTCTCCCCATCATCTGCGATCGCAACCTCATATCCTTGGGATTGCAGCGCTTTTTTCAGCACCGTTTGAATAATTGAGTCGTCGTCGATGATAAGAATCTGCGGCATGGGAAGACTAGGGCTAGAGCAATGACACCTTGACGATAGTTATTAAGATAAGCGTTTATGTCGTCCTCTTCCGGCTTCACCTCCCAAGAGACGAGGATTTCCTGCGAAGTCTCACCCACTCGATCGGCTCCTCGATCGACTCAGTTGACCATGCTCCGGAGCGAGCAGATCCAGGTCGATACGCAGCTCAATGAGCTAAATCATGTCTTGGCCTGGTTTGACGGCCTGCGATGCGCGGGTATTCCAGAGCTAGTCTGGCTGCAATGTCAGCTTGCGCTGGCCGAAGGCTTTACCAATGCCGTCCGCCATGCCCATCGCAACCGTTCGCCAGATACCCCGATCGAAATTAGCGTCACGATTTTCAAAGAGTTTCTAGAAATCCAGATTTGGGATTGTGGCCCGACCTTTAATTTGCGAAAAATGCTGGAGGCGATTCCAGATGAGGTAGACCGGGATGCCGCAGGCGGTCGGGGGCTACTGCTGATGAAAAAAACAGCAGACGTTCTAGACTATCGGCGATCGCCCGATCAGCGGAACTGCCTCCTTTTTGTGAAACATTACACCCGGCAAGACTTAACCAGACCAGACTAGAGCAGCCTCAACGCATCAGTTCCCCAGCACCGTATGAGTGACCTCCCCGCAATGCGCGATCTCCCAGCGCCGTATGGTCTGGTGCTGACGACGGCTGCTTCTCGCACCGAAGCAGCGGCGATCGCCCGCGCCCTAGTCGCCGAACGGCTGGCGGCCTGCGTCAGCCTGTTTCCCGTCCATTCGGTCTACACCTGGCAGAATACCTTGGAGCAGCAAGACGAGTGGCAGCTTGTGATCAAGACTGACCTAACCCTGTTTCCAGCCCTCGAAACCAAAATCCGGGAACTCCACAGCTACGACGTTCCCGAAATCATCGCACTGCCGATCGCAGCCGGATCAGCAGACTATCTCAACTGGTTAGGAGCCTCAGTTAACCCCCTGTCGCCCCTATCGAGGGTCAGCCTTCAGAATCAGGACGACAAGTCAGAACGCTAAAACTTCAGACCACGAAAAGCGAAGACCACTCAAAGCTCAGAACACCATGCAGGGCGCTGAGCGCAGTTTGTCTAGCCTTGGGAAAACCAGAGGAATGCGATAAACTGAAGGACAAGTGCCCGAAGCTTTGTGTACACGGCAATGGCGGTTCATCAGCACCATCATCAGCGCTGCATCGGCAGTCTATAGTCGTTGCAGTGCGTGTGAGTGCAGGTGCGTCTCTAGCGCTCTCTGGCTCTGATACTGATTAGACAGAACTCAATGGCATTTTTTTCATCGGTTGCGGTTCGAGAACTCCCCCTCTTCCCCCTTTCAGAGGTTGTTCTGTTTCCGGGGCGGCGACTCCCCCTCCACATTTTTGAATTCCGCTACCGAATTATGATGAACACGATCCTCCAGAGCGATCGCCGCTTTGGAGTGCTGATGGTCGATCCTGCGGATGGTCGCGTCGCGAGCGTGGGATGCTGCGCTGAAATCACCAACTTCCACCGAATGCCCGACGACCGCATGAAGATTATGACCGTAGGGCAGCAGCGCTTTCGAGTGTTGGATTATGTGCGCGAAAAGCCCTATCACGTTGGACTGGTCGAGTGGATCGAAGACCATCCCACCGAGCGAAATCTCCACTCTCTTAGCATTGAGGTGGATCAGCTTTTGCGAGACGTGGTGCGGCTCTCTGCGAAGCTGACCAATCAGGAAATCGAAGTGCCCGACGATATTCCAGATTTGCCGCTAGAACTGTCTTACTGGGTCGCCAGCAATCTGTACGGCGTAGCTCAGGAGCAGCAGGCATTGCTAGAACTGCAAGACACGGCGGCTCGTCTGGAGCGAGAAGCGGAGATTTTGACCTCTACTCGCAGCCACCTTGCCGCCCGGACCGCGCTAAAGGATGCCCTGCGCTTCGATGGCTAGGACAGTTTTGGGTTAGCGCTTTCGGGTCTACCAGCTTCGTCTCGACTCGCTTGTTTGCCTCGCTGAACGCTCAAAGTTTAAAGCTCAAACCTATCGTCCCAAATACACCACCCCAGGCAAGATCGGGATTGGCTAAGCCACGCTAGCAAGTCACTTTAGCAAGTCACTTTAGCAATAGAGTAGCTGCCCAGCAGTTTCAGGGTCTCGGTGTGCTGGGTTAGCTCTTGGAGGGCCTGCTGAACCGTTGGGTCGTCTGCGCTGGCTTCGATGTCAATAAAAAAGACGTAGTCTCCGAGCGATCGCTTGCTGGGTCGAGACTCGATGCGGCTCAAGTTCAGGTTGCGGGTCGCAAAGACCTGGAGCGGCGTGACTAGTGCGCCGGGGATATTGGCAGGGACGCTGAAGGCCAGGGAGGTATGGGTGCCGCCGGGGGATGGCGTTACCCCCAAGGCCCAAAAGCGAGTGCAGTTGTCGGGATAGTCGTTGATCGGGTAGCTCAGCACGGGTAAATTGTAGAGCTTGGCGGCGCGGCGAGAGGCGATCGCCCCCGACTGGGGTTCTTGCTCTAGCTTGTGGAGCGCTTCGGCGTTAGAGCTAGCAGGGATTAACCGCACCTCCGGCAGCATCCGTTCCAGCCAGCCCTGACACTGGGCGAGGGCCTGCGGATGTGCATACACCGTTTGCAGAGATGCCAGATCGGGGGCGCGGGAGATGAGCGCGTGGTCAATCGGCAGCACGATCGCCCGCTGGATCTGCAAGGAATTCATCTGCCAGAGCGTATCCAGCGTGGTGGTCACGCTTCCTTCAATGGAGTTTTCGACTGGCACGACCGAAAGCTGGGTTTCCCCACTCTCGGTGGCCCGCAGCGTTTTTGGAATGCTGGAATAGGGACGCAGTTCGCTCGACAGGCCGGCCGTGCTTTCTAGCCATGCGCGACAGGCGATCGCCGCATCTTCGGCATAGGTTCCGGCTGGCCCAAGATGAGCAATCAAGATAGTCATACGCTGCCCAGTAGAAATCTCAGCATTCCCTGTAAAACCTCCGTATACTACCTATAGTCAAGGTAGATTTCTGGGAAAAGCTGTAAAATTTGTTTAAGGGATTGCCAATACGCTTGTTTGCAGCTTCATATTGCTTCAGGATGAAATTAGCTGACGCAAATGAACCCACGAGTCAATCGCCCAGTCTCTCTCCCAGCAAGTGCCCAGTCAAGCGTAAATTTTGGCGATTCCCGAATGGTTCAGGCAGAGTGCTACGCAAGCTATGGGGCATTGTTTCCGGCACGGACTGGTCGGGTATTGCTCGACTGAAGCGCTGAGGGCTTAAAGGCTGGCTTTTTGCTACTGAGTCTTTTGTCTTTTTGCAATGGATGTTTAAGCAGGCGGCAAGGTCACTCAGTTTTCATGTTCCCGCCCTGCAATTTATTTTGTTCTCCTCATGCCATCCGACATGCAGACTCGTTTCTCCGCCGCCCAATCGGTCGAACTCAAGGTTCCTGAGCAGCCGATTCCGATTCAGCACTATTTGCGTCAGCCCCATCGGTTGATCACGGCGCTGGTTGACCCTAGTCGGGTTGAAGCACTGGGGGGCGATCGCTTTCGTCTCAAAATGCGCCCGATTACGTTCCTCACGCTCAGCCTCCAGCCCACGGTAGATATTGACATCTGGAATGACGCAGAAGGCGGCATTACGCTGCGGTCGGCGGGCAGCGAGATCTTGGGTGTGGACTACATCAATGAGCGGTTTCATCTCGATCTGCGGGGGCAACTGATGCCTGTGCAAACTCGCTATGGAACTCGGCTGCTGGGTCAAGCGAATTTGCAGGTCGAGGTCGGGCTGCCGCCTGCGCTCTGGGTCACACCCCGCCCCTTGCTAGAGGCAACCGGAAACGGGCTGCTGCGGAGCGTTTTGGGCACGATCAAGCAGCGGCTTATGCATCAGCTTTTGGTGGACTATGAAAACTGGGTCAGGGCGCAACTCGCAGAACCAGCCCGTGCTTCACTTTCCTTCGCACCAGATTTAGCAGCAGACTAAGCTAGCCGCTCAGTCCCCGGTTCGGGCGCTCTATTCCCAAACAGCAGCACGGCTCAAAATCTCAAGAAGACCTCAAGAAAAGCTCTCAAGAGCCGAAATCGAGCCTCTGCTGAACGGGGAACGCATCCAACTGACAGGGCTTAAAGCTGCGGCGATGCTGGGATGTACAGCCGTAGGTTTGGAGCGCTAGCCGATGGGCCGCCGTGCCGTATCCCTTATTGGTGGCCAGGTCGTAGTGGGGATATCGAGCCGAGAGACGGACAATCAGGCGATCGCGCCAAACTTTGGCAAGGATGCTGGCGGCGGCGATCGCTAAACAGGTCTGGTCGCCCTTGATGATCGGCTGCTGGGGAATGGGCAGGCCAGGAATGCGCTGGTTGCCATCCACCAGGCAGAGTTCTGGCTGCGGGCTGAGGCGGGCGATCGCCCGACGCATGGCCAATAGCGATGCCTGCAAAATATTGAGGCGATCGATTTCCCGCACCGAGGCAAAACCAATCCGGCAATCCATCGCCAGACGACGCACCTGTTCCACCAGGCGATCGCGCTGCACAGGCGACAGAAGCTTGCTGTCCGTCACGCCGAGGGCAGCCAATTCAGCAGCAGCACTTTCTGGCAAGATCACGGCGGCGGCCACCACTGGCCCAAACAGCGCCCCCCGCCCGACCTCATCCACGCCCGCGATTAGCTCGGCTGCCATCTGCCCCCTTCTACCTCAGGTACATCCGGTGGCTGACTAGGAGGCCGACTCGTCGGCTGACACAGACGATCGGCGACGGCGGCGACGACGACTACACGATCGACGCCGGCACCGACGGCGACATCACGATCACCGATCAGGGCGGCAGCGATGTGTACTTCGAGACCGGCGGCGCGAGCGTCTCACTGTTCGACCAGGG
>NZ_DVEA01000064.1:0-10346 GCF_015295965.1 Thermoleptolyngbya sp. M55_K2018_002 | reverse complement strand
ACTGACTCAAAAGACGCGGTATCTAACCAGTAGGCAATTAAGCCGTCACTCCCGGTCGTAGTACAAGTCAATGTCTGTAGGTCAACCCGACTATCAACGTACCGTTGCTCAAAATAGCGGAGGTTGCCCGTTGTGGTGTAATGGCGTTGAGCAACCAGCGGTTTTAAGGGATAGGTTGTGGTCAACAAATCCGCTAGGGGATTGTAGGCTTGCTCGATTTGCGCTTGAATTGCGGCTTCAACGTCGAAATCTGAGCCTTGCCAGATTCGCAACTCATCCTGGGTTCGACTGCGGTGAGTAATTAATTTTTTCTGCTTCAGGTATTGGATCGTCTTCTGCCAATGCTTACGTCCCTTTTCATCCGTGGGGGAGTCGCACAATGCCAGTGCTACTAATTCAGGCGTTGCGCGAAATTTTCCGGTTGAGGTGACTAAGTTAAGAACCCCGATGGTTTTCAGTACCTTAAGAACATCCTGGCTCTGGTCTTTGGCATCCTGGATTAAGCCTTGTACTTCAACCCAACGTTGTAAGTTAAGTCGAGATGCAAGCCCGGTGACTGCCTCAACAAAGTAGTCATAAAGCTGGTACAGCTTCAGGGTGGGGATTTCGTCTTCCTGAATGGCAGTGGATTTAAGAAACTGCGGTAAGGCGTAAGGCTCGTCGCTAGTGAGAAAAGTAAACAAAGAGCGATCGTTCTGGGCGTAACGCACACAAAGCATTGGCAACACCAGCGCTGTCAGGGGGTGCAGGGGATAGGCATCCGCTAGCACTTTTGCTGAAATCTCATATTCCGAGAATACGTCCTTTAACGACTCAAACCAGCGTTCGGCCTGAAGGTGAATGCTGGGTCGAATTTGACTGGAGCGAACGATCGCCTGCCCAATCAAGCGAGTCATCTGGCTAGGTGATTCAGTAAGAACGATGTCCGTGAATCGTCCGTGAATCTTTGTCCATTCACTTTGCTCGATGGTTGAGAGGCGATCGCTATATCCTGCAAACGACTGGTGGAGAATGCCCAGCAGGTGAACCTGATAGTCTCCCTTAAGCTCTAGCTCGGCAATCTGTTGAAGCAAGTAAAGATCTTGAATGCCCTGATGATGAGCTGCATACTCCAGATTCTTACCCAACTCATCAATAATGAGCAGCACATCTGTTTCAACCGTTTGGACGACTTCTCGGAGCAATTTCAGCACTTGTTGGTCGGTAACCTGGCAGTTGCCCTCCTCCGCCTGGAAGCGCCACTCATTCAGATCCATCCAGAAATCTGGCTTTCGCTTCTTCTTCCAAAAAAGCTCAAACCCGCGTGATAAGGCACGAACGATTGTCCAGCTTAAAGGCTCCCGTTGAGCCGTTGCTACGGCTCTTAATAATCCAGGCTCAGGAACATTTGTGATAGCTTCCATTTCCGGACTGTCAACCGGAAAAGCATACTCAGCGATCGCCCAGGCTTCCTCTGCAATTCGACTGCCTTCAGGCGCACACAACGCCGCCAAATAGTGAGCAAATGCCGACTTGCCTGTGCCATAGACTCCAGTTATAGTCCAAGCGCGGTGAGCATTCGGGTCTCCAATAGCAGATAGAATCCGCCGCAACGCTTCAGCAGATCGCTCAGTCGGAACATAACCCTGAACCGCATCAGGTTTATCTAAGTCCCTCTCTAAATTGACGGATCGGTAGTAGCGGCGGTGTAGCTCAAAATAGTTTGATAGGACGTTCGGCTGAGCACTCATGTCGAAGCCCTTATTGGTCATCTCGCTCACCTTCCCGCTCGATAATACCTGTCTAAGATAGCTTCGGATAGTTCAAACGGCTCACCTTCAAAGGAAAATTGCAGCTTTCCGGCAGCATCCGAGAGCCGAACTTGATCCCATTGTCGGGCTACGAGTTCAATCGCGTCGCAGATGGCACTCTCGGTCAACTTAAATACAATTCCTGGGCTGCCAAGGTCGTAGAGCAAATTGGCAATCGGAATCGTTTTAGCGGGGCTACCGGTTCGAGCAAGATGCTCTAAGCAAGCGTAAACCACAATTTCTGGGGATAAGCTTGGCTTCTGCCCGACCCGAAACATATAGTGCCGCGAATCCCCTGCGGTGTGAATTAACCCCAGTTCTGTAAATGGGCAATCCAAGGAATCTTCGCTGACTTGAGCCTTGCCGCTAGGCTGCACGACATACATCCGCAAAATGCAACTCACATCCTTCCTGAGTGAAGACTCAGAAATACGGGGAGCTTCGCGATCGCGATACTCACAAAGCTGGTAAAACAAATCTTCGGTCGTAAACTCGACCTGGCGAAAATAATTGAAGGCAACATCCCAAGCGGTCGCCAAGTTAGGCGCTTCCAGCAATTTCCAGTGCAGCAGCCAGAGAGAGGCAGGATCTTCTAGATAAGGGTCCCAGCCGTCCTGCCCCAAGAGTTGCTGACCAAATTCTGTCGGCCGGTCATCCTTCAGCAGCTTAAAGGCAGAACACCAGTACCGAATGGAGCGCACCATGTTCTTTCCCACGCCGAGCCGAACAGGGGCATCCTCCCTTAAGAAAATCTCTGAATCGATAGAGGCACGATCAAAACCCTTCTTCAACCAACCAAAGCGGGGATGAAACGTTTCATGACGCGCAAAGACAAACGGCTTTGAAACATCACGATCCGCTGCTGCCCGATTGACTGTAGTAAAACTGACAAACTCTGTTGCCATAATTTCACGCAGCGCCCATTCCCACTTGCCTACGTTTGTCTAACACTTGCCTAACACTGATGTTTAGGGGCACCTCGAAAAATAGGGTTGCTTGCTGAAAATAGCTTGATATAGCGTAGCTAATTTTCGCAATATTTTCGCAATACAGTAATTTCGAGATGCCCTTAGGCTTGCAGCAATTCTGACAGCCAGGCCGATGCTGGCACTTCCACAGCCCAGGCAATGCCATCATCAGCAACAGAGGCATGAAAAATCGAGTGGAAGATCAGGAATGGAGCTAAGCGGATTCGAACCGCTGACCCTCTCAATGCCATTGAGATGCGCTACCAACTGCGCTATAGCCCCTTGTGCGTTTTCCATCATGCCTGACGAATGGCAACTTCGTCAACTAATCTTTGGATTTCAAGTGAGAGATTTGGCGTTTAATGGGGAATAGCCTTGTTGCTCGCTCTTTGGCACAGAACCTCACGCCCTATGATTGACCTGCCACCCGAACCTTCCGAAACGTCTCCAGCGTCGCCCGCTCCCGACCGCGCCCCCACCGAGCCAGATATAGAGGCGCTGATCCTGTCGCTGCGGCGCAAGCAGGGCACCTGGATGGACTGGGGCAAAGCCTGCTTGCAGTTGCAAAAGGCAGGGTATTCGCCGCAGCAAATTTTTGAGGCAACGGGGTTTGAGCCTGTGCAGCAAAACCAGATTGTAGTAGCGGCGCAGGTGTATTTGTCGATGCTGAAGGTGGGCGTGTCGGACGCGGTGCGGGCCCGTTTTGAGCGGACGGGTAGCGATACGCTGTACGAGTTTCGGGTGCTGAGCCAGGGCGATCGCGCGGCGATTGCAGAACTGGTGGTCCAAAAAGGCGTGGACTCGGAAGGGGCACGGGATCTAGTGCGGGCGGTGAAGGAGTATTCGCGGCTGGCGGCCCCGCCAGAGAAGTTTCCCCAGGCACCAGGCGACGCGGTGGCCTATTTTTGCTGGAACCTGGCGCGGCAGCAGGCGGATCTGCAAGCGCGATCGCGCCTGATTGCCCAGGGGTTGAAATTCGCCAGCAGCGACAGCGCCCGCCAGCAGCTAGAGCATTTGCTGACCGATTTTGGCGTGGCCCGTGTGCAGCAGGCTCCCCGGCTGCCGTTTTATCGGCTGGAAACGGAGTCGGAAGTGCCGAGGGTAATTCCGGTGGCGGGTCGGCTGCCGCTGTCTCGCGCCCACCTCCAGGCGGTGCCGATTCTGCAAGAGGAGGAACCCTTTGGCATTGTCAAGTTTTCGGGCACGGGGGCGTGGGTTCCAGTTCCCGGCTGGCAGGTAATTTTGGCGGCCGAAGACCCCGTAGCGCTGATCACCGACAGCGACCAGTTGCCCAATGCGCCGGAGGGCCCGTCGGAGCCAGTGTTAGTGATTCTTGACCGGGCGCAGCGCCAGTGGGACGAGTTCAGCTACTTTGTGGTAGATCAAGAGGGACAGTTGGATATTCAGTGGTTTGACGTGCCACCTGCCAAGCCAATCCTGGGGCGAGTGGTGCTGATCATGCGGCCGAAGCGCGTGCTGGACGAAGACTTTAATAAAGAGCTGTGGCAACTGGAAGAATAGGGTTCGATCTGGGCGTGGAGCGCGGCCTTGAAGAGTCTGGCGATCGCCCGGCCAATCCGGCTGCCAATCCGCTGAAGGCAACTGCGGCGGCGATTGACCCGGTGATTTGGAACGACTGGTATGTGGTGGCTCGGTCGGTGGATGTGCCCATTGGCGCAGTGGGGCGATCGCGCTTGCTCGATACGGGCATCGTCCTCTGGCGCAGTGCAGGTGGGGCGGTGCAGGCGTGGCGCGATCGCTGTCCCCATCGCAGCGTGCAGTTGTCAAAAGGGCGGGTGGCGGGCGATCGCCTTGTGTGTCCCTATCATGGGCTGGCATTTGACCCCAGTGGGCGCTGCGTGTTGGTTCCGGCGCACCCCGGCTATACGCCGCCGCCCCAGTCCCACGCCGAAACCTACGCAGTGCAGGAGCGCTACGGGCTGGTCTATGTCTGCTTGGGCGTTCCGGGGCAGGAAATAGTGGACTTTCCCGAATGGCACGAACCGGGTTATCGCGGGCTGATCGCCGGGCCCTACACGATCCACACCAGCGGGCCGCGGGCAATCGAGAACTTTTTGGACGTGACCCACCTGCCGATTCTACACGCCGACATCCTGGGTTCTCCCCAGCGCCCCGAAATCGCCGACTATGAGGTACAGGTTACGCCCACGGGTATCGAGGCTCGCAACCTGCGAATTTGGCAGCCCGACCCCTATGGCACAGGCAGCGGCAGCGAGGTGGTCTACGATTACCGCGTGGAGCGTCCGCTCACGGCGCACCTCCGCAAGCCCAATCCCAGTGGCGCAAACTTGGCGCTGCTGTATCACGTCACGCCTGTCAGCGAGACGGAATGTGTCGGCTGGATGGCAATGGCGCTGAACTTTGGGCAGGAGATTCCCGATGCAGAACTGATTGCCTTTCAGGATCGCATCGTGCAGCAAGACCTAGACAATCCCACGACCCGCCGCAACTGCCGCTGAATCTTGCGGTCGAGTTTCACCTGCCGGGCGATCGCACGTCGCTGGCCTATCGCAAGTGGCTCCGGCAGTTGGGGGTGCAGTACGGCGTAATGGCTTAGCGGAAAATGGTTTCGCGCGGAAAATGGTTTCGCGGAAGATCGACGCTTCACACAAGCCGTCGCGGTTCCGACACGCCTCTAGCCCCTCGCGCCCACACTGGCAGAGTCGCGGATATGCTCCAGGGTCAGCGTGCCCACGGGGGAACCGTCTTCTAAAACCGTGAGCTTGGGTGCGCCTGTGCGAAGAATCAGCGACAGGGCATCGCGCAGGCTGTCTTCGCGGGCGATAGTGGGGTGTCCATTGTGTCCATTGAGGGCGTAGCCGTCGGGCAAGCGAGTCATGGCGGTGGACACGCGCAGCAGGCTGAGCTGGCGCACCATGTCGTCTGCGCCCACCAGGTCATGCACAAACTCGTTCGTGGGCTTGGTCAGGATATTGAACGGCGTGTCATATTGCACAATCTGTCCCGCTTTCATGATCAAAATGCGATCGCCCAGCCGCAGCGCCTCTTCAACATCGTGTGAGACAAACAGAATCGTCTTTTTCAACTGCCGTTGCAGCCGCAAAATTTCGTCTTGCAGCGTGGCACGAGTAATCGCGTCAATCGCCCCAAAGGGTTCGTCCATCAGCATCACCTGCGGGTCGCCCGCCAGCGCCCGCGCTAGCCCCACCCGCTGCTGCTGTCCGCCGGAGAGTTGGGCGGGATAGCGATCGCGATATTCTCCCGGCGGCAGCGCCACCAAATCCAGCAGTTCGTCGATCCGCGCCTGAATGCGGGGATTGGCCCAGCCCAGCAGCCTGGGCACAACAGCAATGTTCTGCGCTACGGTCATGTGGGGAAACAGCCCCGACTGCTGAATCACATAGCCAATCTGCTGGCGCAGCCGGGTTTTCGGCAGTTGGCGAATGTCCGTGTCGCCCAAGTAAATGGTGCCTGCTGTCGGCTCATACAGCCGATTCACCATCTTTAGCAGGGTCGTCTTGCCGCAGCCGCTCGGTCCCAAGATGACGACCAGATTGCCCGACTCCACCTCGCAACTGACGTGATCCACCGCTGCCCGCGCCATGCCCGGAAAGCGGAGCAGCACATTGTCAAATCGGATAGCGCTCATGGAGTAGCCCCTAAATCAGCCCTTCGCTAGTCAGAAACTCGCGGGCCACGTCGGCGGGTTCCTTCTGGTTGCCGCTGACTTCAAAGTTGAGGGTTTGCATCACATCGTCGGTGAGCTTGGGCGCAAGGGCATTCAGCGCGTCCGCAATTTGGGGATTGGCATCCAGCGCCTTTTGCCGAACCACGGGCGCAACCTGATAGGGCGGGAAGAGATTTTTGTCATCTTCCAGCAGCACCAAGTCAAACGCCGCGATTTCGCCATCGGTGCCAAAGGCAACGGCCACATCGGCTTCGCCATCCACCAGCCCTTTGTAGCGCAGACCCGGATCAACGGCTTTGTAGCCTTTTAGCTGGAAGTCGCCGTAGGCTTTTTTGATACCGGGGAGACCGTCTTCACGCTGCTCAAACTCTGGCGGGCCGATGATCGTCAGTTCGCTGGCTCTAGCAGCCATATCAGAAATGGTTTTAATGCCCAGTTCCTCAGACTTGGCGCGGGTCATAGCTAGCGCCTGGGTGTTGTTCATGGGCGACGGTTCCAGCCACACCAGGTCAAATTGCTCCTTATAGCCTTTAGAGACGGCTTCAAACACGGCCTGGCGATCGCTCTGGGCAGGCAATTTCAGCACCGTCAGCAGCCCCGTACCCGTGTATTCGGGGTACAGGTCGATTTCGCCACTCATCAGCGCTGCTTGGGCAACGGGCGTTCCCCCCAGGTTCAGCTTGCGGTTCACCGTCAGCCCTGCCTTTTCCAGCACCAGCGCATACATCTCGCCGATGATAAATGCTTCGGTAAAGTCCTTGGAGCCGACGGTGACCGTCCCCCCAGCAGTGGAGCCGCTGGGGCCGCCACTGCCGCCCGCGCAGGACACCACGACAAAGGCGGAAAACAGCGCCACTAGGGGCAAAATCAGCAGTCGGCGCAGGGACTTGGAAACGTGCATGTTGAAACCTTGCATAGTCTAGATTTGGGCGCGATAGAAGAGTGGGAGTCAGGGTGCGGAAAGCCCGCTTAATCGGGGCTGCTGAACCTTCTAATGGTTCCGAATAACCGTTCTGATATCTGTTCTGACGATTGCACTAACGACTTGCAATAATGGCTTGCAACCTCTTTCAACCTCTTTCAACCTTCAAAGATTGGAAGTCTAGAGGCCGATTTTGAGCCAAAAATCGCTCAGCGAAAAAGGTCAGGACTTACGCACTTGCGATAAGTTCTCTGGATTCTGGACAATTTCTTGCGGGCTGCGCCTGCGAGAAATTGTCCAACTGCATAAGTTCTAAAGGTTTCACTCATCATAAAGGATTCAGCCCAAATCCAGGCGTTTGCTCGGCAAACTCAGCCCAAGGGGGCAAAAATTTCAGCGCGTCTCCTTCGCAGGGTTGATCGAGTCGTGCCTGAAGGTTCCATTCGCAGACCCCGTTCTCGACAGGCTTGCCTACGGCAACCATCGCGGCCGTAGCCCTGCCACCGCCAATGGCTGGGGGGCGACCTTTTGGGGATTGCCCTCGTCGTCGATCTGTAGGGGCAAGAACCAGAGGCGGCTGGTGGCGATTGCCCGTCCGTCGCTGCCCTGAGCAATGCCCTCCTCCGTGGTATCCGAGGCAGACACCACCTGATCAAACAGCAGCCCCAATCCGTCCGGGGCCAGCGCGATTTGGATATCCCGCTGGATGGGCAGCTTGAGCAAGTCAGTCCGAATCCCAGATTTTAGGTTAATGGCCACAAGATAGGGCTGTTCGACGTAAATATCCCCTGGCAGGCGGGTGGAAACCAGACAGTAGAGTAGCGAGTTTGTGGGATCAAACTGGGCGGTGAAGATAGAGCCGTCGGTGGTCAGCAGTTCCTTTTCTTGCCCCTGATTGGTGACCAAAAAGAGCGATCGCGTCGGGTTTTGCGGGTCGCGGTTAAAGCGCACCATCGCCGCCGCCGCGCCATCTTTGCTAAAGCTCAGCGCTAGGCCATACTTTGGCAAAAAGTCCAGCGGCTTGCCCTCTTCGGCTGCATCTTCCTCTGGCGTGAGCGACAGGATTGCCATGCCTTCGCCCTGGGCCATGGCCAGCGTTTTGCCGTCGGGGGCAATCACAAAGTCGCCGCCCGGTTCAGTCGGCACGGGCTTGGCAGGCTCACCAGGCTCGATCACCCACAGCCCAAACTCGGCCGGATTTTGCCGATTGACCCGCTGCACGGCGATGCGCTGCCCATCGGGCGACAGGTCAAATTTCAAATTCTGGTACTCATTGTCGCCCAGCACCAGTTGCACAATGCCCGCGGGCTGGGGGGCGCGATCGCTCCTCACTCGTTCTCCCGCTTTGATTTGGCTAATGGTAGGGGCGGGCGCTTCCGGCAGCAGCCCCGTGGTGACCGTGTAGAGAAATGGGCTAATATCGTCGGCGCGATGTTTGCGATCGACGGCTGAGAACAGGATGCGATCGCCCTCTGGATACGGCTCGTAGTCGAAAATACCCAGATCCGCCGGGGTGAGAATGGTCTTTTCGTCGCGGGTCAGGTTTTGCAGCACCAGCCGCCCCGCCTCGTCGCCCTCCGCACCCAAATACACAAAAGCGCGATCGCGCGTTTTGAAGCTGCTTTCAAAGGGTTGCAGTAGGTTGGTATCGGTGGACTGATTGAAGCGATCGCGGGCCCCCTGAAGCCGCACCTGATACTCGGTTCCGTAGGGCGCTGGGGTATCGAGCGTGTAGGCCATGCGCCGCCCCGCCCAACTGATCTTGCCCGACAGTGGCGGCTCAATTCGCAGATTTTGCTCCACGCTCTGGCGATCCATCGGACGGCTAAAAGTCATCAAAAACGCCCAATCTTCCGCGCCCACCTGCCGCCCGTCCCAGCTAAAATCGCGCACCCGTGGCGAAGCATGGTCGCCCCCCGCCAGCAGCAGCCCCGTCAGCACCAGCAGCACCGCCATCATCAGCCAAGCCACCCGGTCGAGCGGCTGGAGCCAGCCAGAGGAACCAGTAGGGGGGGCAATGCGGCGAGCCATACGCAAATGCAGAAGCAGAGCAAATCGACATTGCTTACCTTAGCAAATGGCAGGGACAGAGATCAGGGGAGCGCGGCGAGGCGATGCGATGCTGTCGTGTTCGATTGGCTAGCAGAGGGAGCTAGTTCAGCCTGATGAGATGAGCGCAAAACGAGGTATATCAAGGGCTTTAGGGCATCATAGAAGATCAAGTGTCTTGAGCAGTATCCTGATCAGCATCTGATTCCTGGGTTTGCCCATCGCATTTCCTTTTCCAATTGCACCAACCCCCACCAAAACTCAGCCGATGTTTCAGAGGGCTGGTTGGAAGCGCCCCAACTCGTCGAAGTAGAGCGGATGATTTTGAGTAGTGATTTTGAGTGCGGAGAAAATTGGCGAAGACCAAACCACGATTCAGAACAACCCGAAAAGATGACTCTATGAGCAAAGTAATCCGAGCTACTTACCACGATGGCAATTTAATCCTGGATGAAAAACTTGATACGGCGCTGGAAGGCAAAAAGCTCAGGATTGTTGTTTTAGAAGACACGAGCGAATTAAAAGACCAGACCGAGAAAAACCTGGAACCCAGGAAACAGCGTTTTTTAGAACAACTCAAACACCACTCCTTTAAGCTGCCTGAAGATTACAGATTCAATCGGGAAGAACTCTATGATCGATAGCGTCCTTCTCGATACAAATCTTTGGATCTATCTTTAGGGTGCTTCTGAATTTTTGTTCCCTGCTCCTCTGATTCCCAAACCTTTCCGATGCTTCCTGCGGCGCGACTGTATCAATTGATTCTGGCTGGAACGGGTGCGGGACTGGCGATCGCCCTCCTGCTGTCTGGTCAGACTCGTCCCTCCGGGCTGGCGATCGCGCTGGGGCTGACGCTGCTCTACGACGGGGTGGTGCTGGGGCTGGGCGTGGTGGATGCGCGACGGAATTAACAAGGCGGCGAAGTTGATCGTTGAGCATTGTTTAAG
>NZ_DVEA01000333.1:0-10359 GCF_015295965.1 Thermoleptolyngbya sp. M55_K2018_002 | reverse complement strand
CCCGCGAGAAATTGTCCAACTGCGTAAGTCCTGTAGGTTTTGGATTTTGGGACAGCTTGGGGCGTTTTGGCGGGCTGAGATCGGGCGGCATCGGCCGCGTGCTTGCAAACCTGATAGGCTGGATGCCAGACTTCTGCATTGGTTGCGAAAGGCACGGTTTCCATGAATCCCGATGACGAAATTAGCCGCCTGGTTGAAATCATGCCTGCCTCTGGGCGGATGTATGTGAAGCTGATTGACCGCCCTGCCCAGCCGCAGGTAATTACGGCAAACCTGCCCTTGCCCTGGCAGCAGAGCCGCCCAATTTACCTGAACTTTGACCTGTGGGAGGAACTGAGTCGTTCTCAGCGGGATTTGCTGCTGCTGCGAACTGTGGCATGGGTGAACACGACGCGATGGTTTCAGCCCGGTTGGCCGCAGTTGCTCTTGGCAGCGGGCACGCTGGGAACCGTCGTGGAACTGGCACAGGGCGACGCAATGGGAACCGTTGCCGCCGCAGGGCTGACGGCCTTTTCGGGCTATCGCATCTGGAAAAATAGCCGCAGTTCACAAATCGAGCTAGAAGCGGACGAGCGAGCCATTAATTTTGCCCGACAGCGGGGCTATACGGAACAAGAGGCTGCCCGCAGTCTGCTGAGCGCAATCGAGGCGGTGGCGCAAATTGAGGGACGGTTTTCGCTGGATTTTACCGAACTGCTGCGCTGTCAGAACTTGCGAGCGATCGCCGGACTCTCTAACACGCCCGTCCCCGAACGCCTGCGCGACCAGCGGTGATCGTGCAAATTATGACCTTGCAAATCGTGACCTTGTAAATCAAGGACAGTGCAAATCAAGGACAGTGCAAATCAAGAACAGTGCAAATCAAGAACAGTGCAAATAAAGCTGGGATCAAGCCAGAAGTTGAACCGATCCGGGAACAAGCCGCTGGCGTTGCTCGTCATAGGCATTCTTGATTCGTGTGAAGAATTTATAAGGTTTTACCTTCCTGAACGGATTGTTTTCAGCGGGGCTGTTTAAGGGAGTAACAGATAGGTTGGTTCACGTTTTGCCTCGTCTGTTAAAGCCAGGGTTGCATAACCAGACTTTCAGCGACTCTGATGAACGCTAAGCAGGCTTTTTGCCAAAGATTGCCTAAGAGGATGTTTGAAAAGTCCCACTGTTTGTAGAAAAGCGTGCAAGATCCCCCTTAAATCCCCCTTAAAAAGGGGGACTTTAAGGCGGTTTCCCCCCTTTTTAAGAGAGGGCTTAAGGGGGGATCTCTGAGTGCTTAACATTACAGGCGATACCTTTTCAAACACCCTCTAAAACCTGCTCTACTCTGGTTCAGGTTAAAACTTCAGGTTTGATGACGAGGTTTGATGACGAACCAGAAATTTCAGCCCTACGGGTTTGGGTGTTTTCTAGAAACTCTCTTGCGTTGAGACATTGACCGTTCAAGGTTTCTAAGCATCGCAGCGTTGGCGATCGCCCCTCTCTGGGCACGGCACACGCCCAAAGCTCTGCTGAGGGATGCAATAGTCAAAGGTTGCCATCACGCAGGGTTGGAAAAACCCGGCGCACCTATTTCGCTTGTCTTGATCCGAGCAAATCGGACGGTCGGGCGATGTTCTGGGCTGCGCTGGTTTGGGCGGGCCATGGGCAGGCATCGATTCTCGATTGCGGAGTCTGGTTTCAAGATCCGAAAGACGAACGACGGTTTATTCAGTTCATACCCATCACAACTCACGAACTATTATGCGTTTAGCTCCCATCGCTCTTTCTGCGCTGGCGATGCTTGGCTTTTTGGAAGCAAATCGCCGGGCCGAGGCCAACCCCTTTTCTGAAGAAGAATCCGTAGAACCGATTGCCCCAGTGGAAACCGCTGCTCCGGCTGCGCCACAGCCAAAAGCAGCGATCGCTCCACCAGAACCAATCCAGACCGCTCCTCAAGCCCGTTCCACTGCCCCTCGTGCAATCGAAAAGGCCGCGCAAAAGGCTGAAAAAGTTGCTGCATCGGCTCCTAATTCACAGGTTACGCCGCCGCCTGCGCCCGCTCCGGAGAGAATTGCCGTTTCTGCACCTGCGACGACCCCGGCTCCCGCGGCTCCTGCGACCGCAGCCCCCGATCTGACCGCGCCGCCTGTGTCTCGTCCGGTGTCCGTTGCTCAGCCTGAAAATGCTTCTGGTGCAGTCGCGCAGCCCGTGGCACAGCGGGTCGAGCGCGAGGCTCCGATGGTCGCAGTGGCGGCAGTGGCCGAGTCGAAGCCTGCGGCATTGTCCAGCCAGGAGTCAACCCCGCCTGTGCGGGCGATCGCCCCTCGGCTTGCAGAAAGGCAGACGGTTCCAACAGCCGCCATGACCTCTGACGCTACGGCTGGCCCCTCCGCCCCGTTGCCTGTCGCAGCGATCGTGGCAGATGCAACCGTCGAGCGGTCTGCCCCTTTGCCCTCTACGCCAGTTGACGTAAGCGCTCCGGCTGAGGTCACGAACGTCATCGTGGCTCCGGCGGTTCCTGTCACCTTTGTGGAGCCGACCACACCCCGCATTTCCTACAGTGGTCTGATTCCGCTGCTCAAGGATGATCCGCTGAACGATCCGCGAGAGTTCCGCCCCGGCTCGATGCACATGGAAACGCTGCCCGTGGTCGAGTCTCCGTCCACCGGCCCCAGCCTCGCGACCGAGTCCAGCCTGACTGCTGATGGGGCTACGCCCAGCTTGTCAGATACCCGCCTAGCGGCAGAGTCTCGGAGCGATCGCCATGAGGCAGCAGTGCGATCGTGTCTGGGCGAAAATCCCAACCTGTTCCGTTTGGTGGAGCAGGAGGAAGGGCGCTTTCTTCAGCAGGTGCTTTACAACGGACAGCCCGGTCGCATTGCTCGCGGCACAGATGGACGGCTGGTATGCCCCAGCGCAGCACCCGTGGCGCAGACGGTAGAAACGACTCCCGGTGTGCAGGCTGCCGTTTCGTCCGCAGAGGCTCCCGTGGCGATCGCCCCCGTCGAGGCAGAAGTCGTGACGGAAGGCACGTCGCACCGCCGCCACCGCTACTACTACGGCTATACCCCCTACTATCCGCCAGTGGTGGTGTCTTATCCACGCCCTGTGGTGGTCGAGCGTCCTGTAACTGTCGTCGTAGAACGTCCCCGTCCGGTGGTGATCGAGCGCCCAGTGCCCGTGGTGGTCGAGCGTCCAGTGCCCATCGTAGTCGAGCGCCCCGCTCCCATTCTGCTGCCCCATTTACCCGTGCTAGAAATCCGCTATGACCGGCGCACCCGCCGAGCGCTGCGTCGCCATCCCTATCGCCTGGTGCATTATCACTATCCCTACTACTATCCACATCTGGCTTATGGCGGCTGGCCCTACCCCATTGGGCTGCGGGAGGAGAATGCAGACCCTTCCCTGAGCCAGCCTGGACTGGAAACCGAGGGACTTGGCGGAACCACCCATCGGTTTGAAGGAACGGTAGAGGCGGCAGCGCCCGCAGAGATTCCCACGCTCTCCGTTTCGACGGGTGCTGCGGACGTGGCGATCGCCCCCAGCGGCAGCCGCACCGCCGCCCCCGTTTATGCCAGAGCCAACGAGAGCGTGGTGGCGATTCGCAATCGCTTTTCGGGCAGCGGTTTTTTCGTTGAACCCGCCAGCGGCCCTGGCGGGAACCCCAACACCCTGATCGTGACCAATGCCCATGTGGTGGAAAACCTCCAGCAAGGGCAAGTTTCTCGTGTCACCCTGGCAGACAACAGCGACCGTCGCGCTCGTCTAGTGGGCTTTGACCCCAGCGGCACAGACCTGGCGCTGCTGACCCTGGAACCGTCTCGCTATCCCAACTTGGATCGGCTCAGCGGGCAAAAGCCGACCTTCACGGGGCAGCCGTTGCGCCTGGCCGATGCTCGCTCGGTGCAGCCGGGTGACCCGGCCTATGTCATTGGCACGCCTTTTGGGCAAGAGCGGTTTCGCAATGCGCTGACCAGCGGCGTAGTGAGTAAGATCAACCCCGATGAAGTGCTGACCGATGCCCAGATTAACCCCGGCAATTCGGGCGGGCCGGTGCTTGACCAGCACGGCAACGTGATTGGCGTTGTGGCCTTGTCCTTTTCGCGGGGCGGCAATCGCGGCCTCAGCAGCGCCATCAGCAGCGATCGCGTGCGTCACCTCCTGGCCAGCGCCCATACGGGCCACCTCGCCTCGACTGCGCCGCTGTCGCGGGTCACCAATGCCACGCCGCTGTCCTTTGGTCAAGATTCCCACGGCTTTGTTGCCAGAGCCGAAGGACGGATTGACGAGGGCGATCGCCTCTCTGACAACGGTCGTCGATTCGAGACGTTCTCTTTCCAACTGCCCACGCCTGCCCAGGTGTCGATTCAGATGCGGAGTGCGTTCATCGACTCGTTCCTTGCCCTGAGACGAGACGTATCGCGCTTCAATGATCAAACCGCGCTGGAGCCAGTCGCGGAAAACGACGATGCCAACGCCAACACGCTGGATTCTGCCATTCGCGCCAACCTCCCGGCGGGAACCTATGTGGTGTTCGCAGGCAGCTACGGCGCAGGAGAAGCAGGGCCCTACGACCTGAACGTGCGCGTCACTTCTCAGGGCACTCGCGTCGCCACTCCGGCGCGTAGGCTTGCGGAAGAAAACGCCGTGACAGCGTAGTTAGCTGGAGCAAGATTCGATTCGGCTAGAGTTCCATTCCAGATGAATCGTTGTGTGGTGAATCTGCACAACGATTCATTTTGTTTGGAATATCTTACTTGAATCTCAATGCTTCTGAGTGGCGCTACGAATAAGATTACTGGTAGGATTACTGGAAGTGCCGCGGGCGCTTGACTGGCAATCCAAAATCGCCAATCCAAAATCCAACATCCACACGATCAGGAATCAGGTCAAGCTTTTAGCTAGCAGACCGACGATCGCCCCACCCAGCACCAGCCAGGCCGAGTTTACCTTGAGCCGAAACACGGCAATCAGCGACAACGCTGCGAGAATCACCGTCACCCAGTCCACCACGGCGGCGCGGGCCAGCGTCCAAGTGACGACGGCCATGAGTCCGAGAGAGGCTGCGTTGACCCCATCCAGAAAGCCGCTGACCCAGCGCGACTGGCGCAGCTTGGGCAGAAATGGGTTGATGATTAGCACTAGGGCAAAGGCGGGCAGAAAAATAGCGATCGTGGCGGCTACGGCTCCGGCGTTGCCCGCCAGCAGGTAGCCGATAAAGGTGGCGGTGGTGAACACGGGCCCCGGCGTGACCTGCCCCACCGCCACCGCATCCAGAATTTGCTGCGACGAAAGCCAGCCCGTGCGCTGCACAAACTCGCGCTCCAAAAACGCCAGCAGCACGTAGCCGCTGCCATACAGCACCGCCCCAATTTTCAAAAACAGCAGAAACACGCTGCCCCAGGTAGGGGAATTGACGGGCGAGGCTGCCGGAGCCGCACTGGTTTGGGCTAGTAGCGATAGGGGAAACAGCAGTAGCGGTGCGCCGGATTCGCGTTGGCCCAGGTTTTTGATCAGCATGACGGCGACGCCGCCCAGCAGCAGCAGCGCGATTTCGTTTAGCCCGGTGGCAAAGAGCGCGATGACGGCGATCGCCACTGCCCAGGTCGGCCAATCCTTGAGCGCCTTTTTCCCTAGCTTCCACAGCGCTTGCACCACAATGGCAATCACCACCGCCTTGATGCCGTAGAGCAGCCATTCTACTTGGGGAATGGTTCGATAGCGGACGTAAACTGCCGCCAGCGCCCACACAATCAGCATTGCAGGCAAAATAAAGCAGGTGCCCGCCAAAACCAGCCCGCGCCAGCCTGCTCGGTCATAGCCCAGGTAGATCGCTAGTTCCGTCGAGTTTGGGCCGGGAATCAGGTTGGTGATGCCCAGGAAATCGAGCAGCTTCTCACGGCTGAGCCAGCGGCGACGGGTAACGATTTCGTCGTCCATCATGGCAATGTGGGCAGCAGGCCCGCCAAAGGCGATCGCCCCCAGTTTCAGAAACACGCCCGCCAGTTCCCCCAGACGTTGTCGCTGGGCCGCCGGACTCAGAGTGTCGTAGGGAAGGGTTTCGTCGCTAAAGCCTTCTAAGGGCTGAGAGGGCTGGGACATGGCTAAGCGTCTGGTGTGGCTAAAGTTGCATCCTTTTGAATGCCAGGAGGTTGGCATCATTTTGTTTTCAACATATCAACCAAATTCGATTTAACGCTAGCCCAGCGAGCTACATTCAGCTCAGCCCAAAGACAGATTTTGCGCTGGGTGCAGTTGGTATCACGGAGTGCAATTTGCGCGTATCCCCTCCGATTACCATCCAGCGTAGACAGAACCTACACACTTGCAATAGGTTCTTTGGATTTTGAACGATTTCTCATGGGTTGCGCCTGTGAGAAATCGTTCAACTGCGTAAGTTCTAGTAGACTACGATTTGGCAAAAGACTTTGGCAAAAGACTTTTGAAATCTCCGAACTCCACCCTGGTTTAATGCGTCTATGGCCTTAGATTCCGACGTTCAGACCGACCTGCAAACCGACCTGCAATACACTCAGGCGACCAGCCTTTCTGACCTGTTTGCCGCAGATACCGCCGATGCGCCCCACGCCTTTATCCTCAACTATCCGGCCACCGCAAGCTGGGCCGCCTATCCCAATACCGAGAAGTATTTTCTGCAAGACGGCAGCGACGAAGCTACCAAAGTCAGCTATGACAAGATTGTGCAGCAGGAGCCGTGGAAAAACCTGGCGGCGCTGGGCGATCGCCTCGCAGGTATTGTCATCCGCCCGCCACGCAATATTTTGATCGACTACTGGCGGGAGCATTTTGGCTTTCGCTACGAGAATCTGGAGGTGCTGCAACGGTCGGTGTATCTGGACTACCTAAGCCAGAGCGATCGCTTTGCCAAGGTGCTAACGCTATTTCCCTTTGACCACCTCGCGCCGGAAAAGCACGCCGTCCCGCCCGACACCCACTATCGCCTGCTGAGTAAAGAAACCCTGGCTGAACTGGGCGTGCCCTGCCCGCACTACGTCACCTATCACCTAGACGAAACGCCCCTAGAGGACGTGCCGCTGCCCGCTGAGTTTCCTTACCTAATTAAGACCACCCACGGGCTATCGGGTGAGGGAACCTATATTATTCAGAACTCCAGCGACCTGGACTATTGCCTGCGGGAAATCCGAAAATATCGGGAAATCAACTTGCTTCGCAGCATTGTGGTGTCGGATTTTGTGAAAAACGCAGTGCAGAACTACTGTATGCAGTTCTATGTGAGCAAGGCGGGCGCGGTGGAACTGATCGGCGTGACGGGGCAGTTGGTCACAGAGGAGGGCGGTTACCTGGGCGGGCTGATTGACTACCAAAATACGCCTGTGGAACGGTTCGCGCCGCATATTCTGGCGATCGCCCGCTATGCCCACCAGCAGGGCTATTTCGGCATCATCGGCTGCGACGTACTGGAGGACACCGACGGACAACTCCACGCCATCGATGCCAACTTTCGGGTCAACGGCTCTACGCCGCTGTGCTTGCAACGGCAACCCTTGCTGAAGGAAGGAAAGGCGATCGCCAAATATTCCACCGACTACCGCATGGACGGCACACTCGATTCGATCCTGGTGGAACTTAGACCCGAACTGGCGCGTAAGGATTTCCTGATCCTCTCCGCCCTAGAAAAAGTAAAGTACGGCAAGATCTACACCGAACTTTACGGCATCGTCGCGGGCGAAACTCTGGAGGAGATGCAGCACATTGAGCAAACGCTCCAGTCCAAGGGGCTAATGCTGGGCTGATTTTGGATTTGCGATTTTAGATTGCCAGTCAAGCACCTGCGGAGCGTCTCAAAATTTCATTCGCAGCAGCCCTCAGGAGAATTGCCACTAGGGGCGTTGATTAATCTTCGTCCTCTGCGTCCAGATCCTCATCTTCGAGCGCCTGAATCGCCAGCAGCAGTGCCTCTTCCCGCTCCTCAAACTCGTCTTCGGGCAGTTCGCCCATATCAAAGGCGAGTTGCAGCGCCAGCAGTTCCTTTTTCAGATTTTCTTTTTCATCCAGCAGCGGCTCTGCCTGCTCCAAAATCTTGCTGGCGATCCAGTTCATGCCGTTGATGGGCGCGGTGACGGGGGCGAGGAGGAGGTCAAAGATCATAGCGGGGGTGGGAGTGAACGAGGTAATGAAAATGGATGCTATCTTACTCTGCTTCTAGCTGGGCAAAGTTGTAGGGTGCGGTGAAGTTGTTGTAGCGGATGGTCAGGCGGCCGCTGAACTGCGTGTCCAGTTGATCGACCTGCTGCCCAAAGGCGGGTTCGGCCTCCCAGGGAATCAGGTAGGCGGCGTTGTAGATCATGCCAGGAACGCTGGGCAGGGGGTCGTTTTCGACAATTTCAACGGCATGGGTGTTGAGGCGATCGCGGCAAGTTTGGATAATCGTGTCTTTGCGGACGGTCATGGCGTGTTCGATGGATTGCCCAATGCGAACGATCTCGTCCATGCTGAGGGTTTTTCCTTCGAGGCGATCGCGCTCTGCCCTCAGCAGATCGTTTTCCTGCATCAGCGCCTCTAGCTCTGCCTCCTGGTTCCATACCAGCTTGATGCCCACCTCCCGGCGACCGTCTAGCCGCTGAAACAACTGCCGCAGCGCCTCTCCCTTGGGCACGATGAGTTGCTCCTCGACGCTGGCCCAGTCCTTAATCACCAGGCCAAACTGAAGCGGCAGCAGGGTACGATAGCCCTTCTCCATCGCTTGCTCCAGCACGCGCTCATGGCCCAGCAGGTTTTTGCGGCTAGAGAGATAGCGCTTTTGCTGCGCCTCGGAATAGAGAAATACGAAATCGCCAATGGCGTGGGAATGAACGGGCTGCGCGTCCAGACCTTCGAGGGCTAGCCCGACAGGGCCGGGGCTGGGGAAGATGCCATAGAGATAAAAACCGTATGCCATGATGCGCGGGAAAACAGGGCCACTGGGAGCAAATGGGCGCAAATCGTCGGGGGTTTTGCTGCCCCAACTTGCCTACTCGCTGAGAGTGCCCAGTTTGGCAGGGGCGATCGCCAATTTTGCGAAATTGCGACACAGCGTTACAAACCCCCTGCAAAAACTACAGCGGCTTGGATGTAAGCACCAGGCGAAGCTTGGCATGGATCAGGCTCAGTTGCGCCAGCCCCAAATCCACATCGCCCTCGATCACTACGCCTGTATTCAACAGGCGATCCAGCAGTTCCAGAATTGACGGATTGGCAGACTGTTCGCCGGGATAGTAGCCGCCCGCCTTGGGCAGCAACGTGCCAATTTCGCCCAAATCGATATTAAGATCTGCCGGATCGATCTCAAAAATTTCACAAAGCTGCACAACCTGTTCTTCCAGCTTCCGCAGGCTTTCGGCAGCGCGATCTAGGTCGCCGTCGCTCAGCAGCCCCTCTTCCATGCGGCGGATTACCTGCGCCTCCATCAACTGTCGCACTAGCTCAACAATCGTCAGCAGCAGCGGAGCCAGTCCCGCGTCCGATTTGCCCGCAGGCGTCAGGGAAACCTCCGCAGGCCGCGCCGCTAAATCCCCAGCTAATGCATCCCCAGATAGGGCATTCCCAGATAGGGCATCCCCAGATAGGGCATCTGATGGAGGAGAAACCGCAGCATCAGGAGATGCCGAATCAGACATCGAACCCGTAGAGGGTGATGCCGAAGCAGATGCAGAATTGGGCACAAAATTGACAGATTCCATGCCTCCATCATGCCCAAAATTTATCAAGTTTTTCTGTAGATTGTTACAGCATCCGTCACAATCTGTGTCGTCTTGTGTTCACAGCACACCAGCGACAAACCGGATGGGTATGGTATAGAAAATGAAGAAAACCTTAAGGAGGCGGTATGAGTCCTCTAATGCTCCGGCATCTCTGGATGGTTGTAGACGAAGCGCAGTCGAGCGTATTGCTAAACCTGGATGACCACAGCCTCACCAAGTGGTTGATTGGACAGTTTTATCAGGGGCGATCGCTCAGCCCCAGCGAATCTGACCTCCTCAGCGAATACATTCGCACTCGCCTTCCGCTCATTCGTGAGATGGCGCAAGGACGATAGGCGACACGTTACTGGCCTATCGTTGAACCGATCTCATGCCGATCTCATGCCCATCAGTTCAGGATTTACGCACTTGCGATCAGTTTTCTAGGTTTTGGAGGATTTCTCGTGGGCCAGCCCGTGAGAAATTCTCCAATTGCGTAAGTCTTACAGTTGTTCACTCCAAATGACTCGAAAAGCTGCCAGAAAATTGCCCAGCGCCAGCTTGACGCATCAAAGCCCTGTAGGGAAGCGGGTTATGGCTATGCCTAGGCAGTGTCTTAAAACTTTCTAAGTCGTTGATTGCCTTGAGTCGATCCCCCTAAATCCCCGCGCTTACGCGCCGCTTC
>NZ_DVEA01000013.1:0-10393 GCF_015295965.1 Thermoleptolyngbya sp. M55_K2018_002 | reverse complement strand
GGTTGCGGGGGCTGTGGGGGCTGTGGGGGCTGTGGCGGCTAGAAACGAAGAGAAAAGAGAGAAAAGGGAAGAATCTTTCTTCGTTTTTCGTTCTTTTTTCTTGTTTCTTGGGGAAGAACAGGTTGCCGTTCTTCCCTCTTCGTTCTTCCCTCTTCGTTTTTTACATCCGCTCCAAAACTTGAATCCCCAACAGCGACAGCCCCAGCTTGATCGTGCGGGCGGTCAGGTCTGCCAGGATCAGCCGCGAGGTGCGCTGCGGGTCTTCGGCCTGCAAAATGGGGCAGCGGTCGTAGAACTGATTAAAGGTCTTGCTGAGGTCGAAGAGATATTCGCACAGGCGGTTGGGTAGCAGATCGGCCTCCACCGCGCTCAGCACTTCGTCAAATTTCAGCAGCGACTTGGCCAGGGCAAACTCTGCCTCGTCTTGCAGCACGACCCGGCTATTGTCCCCCAGCGCCTCGAAGTCGATTCCGCCCTTGCGGCTGATGCCCCGCACCCGCACGTAGGCATAGAGCATGTAGGGGGCAGTGTTGCCTTGCAGCGCCAGCATCTTGTCGTAGCTGAAGATGTAGCTGCTGGTGCGGTTCTGGCTGAGGTCGGCGTATTTGATTGCGCCAATGCCGACGACGTTGGCCACATGGGCGATGAAGTCCTCGGATTCGGTGCGGTTCTCTTCGGTCAGACGGGCTTCTAGGTCGGTGCGGGCCCGGGCGATCGCCTCTTCCAGCAAGTCCACCAGCCGCGCCGCCTCGCCAGAGCGACTCTTCAGCTTTTTGCCATCTTCGCCCAAAATATTGCCCAGCGGTGTATGCACAAACTCCGTTTCATCGGTAATCCAGCCCGCCCGCTTGCCCACCTGAAAAATCTGGGCAAAGTGATTGATTTGTTCTGCGCCAACGGGATAGATTACCCGCTGCACCCGGTCTTCTGTCACGCGATAGCGAATCGCCGCTAGATCCGTCGTGGCGTAGTTATAGCCCCCATCCGACTTTTGCACAATCAGCGGCAGCGGCTTCCCCTCCTTGTTGGTAAAGCCGTCTAAAAACACGCACTTCGCGCCCTGGTCTTCCACCAGCAGCCCCAGCCGATCCAGTTCTGCAATCACATCAGGCAAGAGCGGGTTGTAGAACGATTCGCCCCGCTCCTGAATCTTAGGCGACAGACCCATCAGGTCAAAGATTTTGCGATTCGTGCGATTCGACAAATCGCAGACGACTTTCCAGGCCTGAATCGTTTCTGGATCGCCCGCCTGAAGCTTCACTACCGCCAGCCGCGCGGCTTCCTGAAAGTCCGTGTCTTCGTCAAACCGCTTCTTGGCGGCCCGGTAAAACGTTGCCAGGTCGCCCAGATCGAGTTCGCCGCCCGCCAGCGCGTCGGGATAGGCCTCGCGCAAATAGGCAATCAGCATTCCAAAGGGCGTGCCCCAGTCGCCGATGTGACTTAGCCGCAGCACGTCGTGGCCGAGAAACTCCAGAATTCGCGCCAGGGCATCGCCAATGACGCAGGGGCGCAGGTGGCCCACATGCATCTCCTTGGCAATGTTAGGACTGGGGTAATCGACAATCACCCGCTTCGGGTTGGCCACGGGCGCAACGCCCAGGCGCGGGTCTGCCTGAATGTCCTTGAGTTGCGCTTCCAAGTATTCTGGCTTGAGCCGCAGGTTGATGAAGCCGGGCCCGGCTACTTCTGGCGGGTCGCATAGGTCGGATACGTCCAGATGGTCGAGAAGCTGAGAGGCGATCGCCTTCGGAGCCATGCCCAGTCTCTTGGCCAGTCCCATCGCGCCATTCGCCTGATAGTCCCCAAATTTGGGATTGCTGGCAGGCACCAGTACCGGGTCAGCATCCGCCAGATCCGGCCCAAAGGCCGCCACCAGAGCAGTTTGCAGGCGTTCTTTTAACAGCGCGAGGGTTGAATTCATAGCGTTTTGGGCAGGCAGATTGACCGAGTGGCAACCATAGAATAGAAAGGTTAAGGCGAAGCCGTTGATTCAGATTCTAAAAACGCGCTTTGTCCATAGAGATTATAAACGTCAACTCTCCTCACCCATTCCGACATTTCTACACTTGCCACACTCATGACGCAAACCCAGCGCGATTCGCAAAGCGACCCCTACGAGAATTGCCTCACCGCTCCCGCCGCCACCAAACTGCCGCCTTTGGAAACGGGCGACCACCTTTCGCGGGCCGAGTTTGAGCGGCGCTATGAAGCAATGCCCCATCTCAAAAAAGCTGAACTAATCGAAGGAGTCGTCTACGTGCCCGCTGCCCTCCGCTTTAAGAGTCATGGTAAACCCCATGCTCAGATGATGCTTTGGCTTTCTACCTATTGGCTTGCCACACCTGCCGTAGAAGTGGCAGATGCTCCAACCGTGCGGATCGACCTAGACAACGAACCCCAGCCCGACATCGTGCTGCTGATTGACCCGGCTGCGGGCGGACAGTCCCGCCTTAGCGAAGATGACTATATAGAGGGCGCACCAGAATTGATCGTGGAAATTGCTGCCAGCAGCGCCTCCATCGATCTCCACACCAAAAAGCAAGTCTATCGCCGCAGCGGCGTTCAAGAATATATTGTGTGGCGGAGCTTAGAAAACGGGCTGGACTGGTTCTATTTGAACGAAGGCGAATATCTTGTGCTGCCGCCCGATGCCGACGGCTTCCTTCGCAGCCGCATCTTTCCGGGGCTGTGGCTGGATGTGGCGGCGCTCTGTGGGGGAGACATGACGCAGGTGATGCAGGGATTGCAGGCCGGCATCCAGTCTTCCGCCCATGCCGAGTTTGTGCAGCAGTTGGCGGCGCGGCGCAGCGGGAAGCTTTAGGAGAGGAGTCTCTGGAGTCTCTACTTTTAGGAAATGCTGCTTCAGGAAATGCTGCTTTAGGAAACGCTGCGCCAGGAAGCCCCACTAGGGAACCACATGGACTGGCGTACCAACCTGCACCATCTCAAACAGGGCAACCACGTCATCGTTGTACATGCGGATGCAGCCGTGGGAGGCGGCGCGTCCGATGGTTTCCTCGTTGGGAGTGCCATGAAAGCCGATGGTGTTTTTGCCGTCTGTCCAGAAGCCGATCCAGCGGACTCCCAGCGGGTTGCCGTTTCCCGGCGGCACGATCTCGCCTGTAAACGGATGCTGCCAAGTGGGATGCTCCACCATGCTGATGACCTCGTAGCGGCCCGTGGGCGTTTCCCAGCCCGCCCGCCCCACGGCAATGCGAAAGCTGGTTTTCACTCGCTCGTCTTGATACACATACACGCGGCGATCGCTCAGATCGACCACCAGCGACACGGGCGATCGCCCTTCTGGTTCTGGCACGAACGGCTCAGCGGCTCCCAGCGCAGGCACGTCAGGCCAAGTGACGGCGGGCGCGATGGGGAGGGCGCTGGGCGGCGGCGAGACAGGCGCTACGACAGGTTCAGTTCGCAGCGACCCCCACTCGACCAAGCTCCCCGGATTGGCGATCGCCGGACGTAGCCCCACCAGACCTACCATTGCCGGAGAAACCAGCCCCGCCGCAAACTGTATTGCTAACCGCCTCGCTGATCGCCTTGCTAATTGCCGAACGCCACGCACCAGCACCACCGCCTCCCCACGCAAAAGCTGAGCCTAGTATAGCCCAGGGGTTGGGGATGGAAAGTCCTAGAGGGTGGGCGCAGGAGAGACACAACGCCAACCCTCCGTCTCCTTCATCGCCCTACCGCAGGCTCCTTCGCGAGGAATTTTTCCAACTCCGTCAGCGCTTCCGCATCCACCTTGGTCTGCATGGGGCAGAACTTTGGCCCGCACATCGAGCAAAACTCAGCAGTTTTGTAGATATCGGCGGGCAGGGTTTCGTCGTGATACTCGCGGGCGCGTTCTGGATCGAGCGACAGTTCAAACTGGCGATTCCAGTCGAAGTGGTAGCGGGCGCGAGATAGCTCATCGTCGCGATCGCGGGCATGGGGTCGATGGCGGGCAACATCGGCAGCATGAGCAGCAATTTTGTAGGCAATCAGCCCGTTTCGCACGTCTTCGGCATTGGGCAGCCCCAGGTGTTCCTTGGGTGTGACGTAGCAGAGCATCGCGGTGCCGTGCCATCCGGCGATCGCCGCTCCAATCGCCGAGGTGATGTGGTCGTATCCGGGTGCAATATCCGTCACGAGCGGCCCCAATACGTAAAACGGTGCTTCGGAGCATTCCTCCATCTGCTTTTTCACGTTGAATTCGATTTGATCCATTGGGACATGACCTGGGCCTTCAACCATCACCTGCACGTCCGATTCCCATGCTTTGCGCGTGAGACGACCAAGCGTTTTCAGTTCCGCAAGCTGGGCCGCATCGGAGGCATCGTGCAGGCAGCCCGGCCGCAGCGAGTCGCCCAGACTAAAGGACACATCGTACTTTTTGAAAATCTCGATAATGTCTTGGAAGTGCGTGTAAAGCGGGTTTTGCTGGTGGTGGGCCAGCATCCAGCGGGCGATGATGCCGCCGCCGCGAGAGACGATTCCCGTGAGGCGATCGCGCACCAGCGGCAAATGCTCAATCAAAATTCCCGCATGAATCGTCATGTAGTCCACACCCTGTTGCGCGTGCGTCTCGATGACGTGCAAAAAGTCGTCGGGGGTCAGCTTTTCAATATTGCCGTGGACGCTCTCCAGCGCTTGATAAATCGGCACCGTGCCGATGGGCACAGGCGACGCAGCGATAATCGCCGATCGGATGGCATCCAAATCGCCCCCGCCCGTAGACAAGTCCATCACCGTGTCTGCACCGTATTTCACCGCCAGTTTCAGCTTGTCCACTTCTTCCTGCAAGCTGGAAGAATTCGGCGACGCGCCGATATTTGCGTTCACCTTGCAGCGGGTGGCAATGCCAATCCCCATCGGCTCCAGATTCACATGATTGATATTGGCAGGGATGATCAGCCGTCCCCGCGCCACTTCCGAGCGAATCAGTTCCACAGGCAACTGCTCGCGCTCAGCCACAAACTGCATTTCTTCCGTCACAACGCCTTGTCGAGCAAAGTGCATTTGAGACACGTTGCTCTGTCCGCGTCGCTTGGCGACCCAGGATGCTCTCATATTTAGTTCCTCAGATAAACAGCTTCCCTCCGCTGGTGCTAACCAGTCTCAGGTTCTCAGGGTGTAATCTCAGCCTGAACCGCTCAGGCACCCCTAGCTGCGTTTGTTATACCATCCCTGGCAGGAGAATCCAAGAAACCGATTGCAAAATAGAGGAATTCTTTGCAAAACGTTCGATCGCAGGTGTTCAGTCCTAGTCGCGTCTAGTTCTGGTCGCCTAGTTCTGGTCGCCTAATTCTGTTTACCTAATTCTGTTCACCCAACTGGGCTTGCTCCATGCTGTCCAGCAGCGGGCTATTCCGCAAAATGGAAGGTTGCGCCAGCCGTTGACTGTCTGCCACAAGGACTGTGCCTTCGCCAGCCTCATCTCCACCACAGGCAACGGCCCGCAGTTTGGCATAAAACGCCGACGCTTCGATGCGGGGAATAATCGGCACGTACTGATGGATTGGGTTCTGGGCCACGCTGCCCCGTCCCCACCAGCCGAAAGCGTCTTCGTTCCCGGTTGGGTCTGGCTGATCTTCGGTTGTTGCAGCCACGTTGCTCGGCTCCGAAGCCTCTTGAGGGGTTAACGGAGGGACTGATTGGAGGTTTGGTTGAGGGTCTAGTTGAGCGTCTGAACCTGAGGGGTCTGCGATCGACTCAGACTGATCCGCAGGCAGTTCAGCAGGCAGTTCAGAGTTTGCAAGTTCAGATTCGCTGGGTGGGGCGATCGCCTTATCCACAGAACCAGGTTCATCCGATGCAGACTCCGAAGAAAATACAGAGTCCGAAGAAAATACAGAGGTGGATTGGTTTTGGCGAGCAGGCGTTTGAGAAGCGGTTGATTGAGAAACCGATGATTGAGAAATAGTAGCACTGGCTGAGGGAGCCACCGAAAACCCGCCGAATCGACCGCTCACCACTCGTTCAAAATCTGGCGTGTAGTGGGGAATGGGCTGTCCCCGCCGCCGCCACACGGCCAAGATTTGCCCCACTGATACGGCTCGGTAGCGTCCTTGATACAGCGCTTCTACGATGGCTGCCCGAATCCAGTGTGCCGGGTGGTTGACCGCCCAATAGCTCACCAAATAGTCTGCCGCGAAGCCGTCCATGTCAAACCCGTAGCCGTTGAGCAGTGCAACGGCATCCAGAATGGCGGGGTCGCGGGCTGGATGAGTCATAACGCTTAGTATCGTCGGGAAATCCGTCAGTATCAGGATTTTGGCTTGCTTACACCATATCCCAAGAAATGAAATGCTGCATCTATCTTGCAATAGTCGGCAATGATATCGACGGAGACCGTTGCCTTTGCGACTGTTTTTGCAACTGTTTTTGCGACTGTTCTAGAGGGACGGGTCTACTGACGGAGCTCCGATATCTGCACCTACGATACCTGCACCTACGGCAGTTGCCAGATCTGGCAGCCAGGGCAAATCCGTGACACCCGGATCAAGGCCCAACTGTGACAGCAGCGTGGTGATCTGTCCCCGGTGGTGCGTTTGATGGTTAAACAGATGCACCACGAGTGTCCAAGTCGGCAGCGTATGCGCTTTGCCATCAGCCTTACTGTGAAATGTGAAGGGTTGTGCCAGCCAGTCGGCTGTAATCCTCTGAACCCAGATCAGAATTTCCTTATCGCACTGTTCCCGTGCCTGTCGCAGTTCGTCAAAATTCTCATAAAGGTCTTGCCCAATTGCCAAACCCGTCAGAGGTTGATGGGTAAACCGTCTTAGCCAAGCGCGATCGCCATACAGCAGATGATTCAGCGTGCCGTGAATAGACTTGAAAAACGCGCCCCGATCTTGACGGCGATCGCCATCAGACAGATCAGCGCACAGGGCGTACAGCCTACGGTTCATCCACTGGTTGTATTTCGCCATTGTTTGGCAATAGTCTACATCAATCATGTAGCGCCCTCCCACAAGCTTGAACGCCGCCTTTATGCTAGCGAACTCAGCGGCAGCGAAGAGCGCAAGGCGATCGCCCTCCCATGACAGCAGGAGAAAACCGAACCTGAGAAGGGTTTACATTTGTTAACTTTAGCGTTACATTTATTTACATAAGGTTTTTAGGAGATTTGCCATGAGAGGCGTTGTTACCGAAGAGCAGGGCAGACAAAATATCTACGCTGTTGAGCCGCAGATGTATGTGGATAGCGAGGTGCGGACTGGCTTTACGGAATATGCAGAAAAGCTAAATGGTCGGCTGGCGATGATTGGCTTTGTGTCGATGCTGCTGCTGGAAGTGTTTACCCATCAGGGATTAGTGAGCCTTCTGCAAAATCTGTAGGGATTTGGTTAGCAGATGTGTTGAACTGAGAGATGCGTCTAAGGGAGCCGGGCAAAGCGTTGCAGTCTGGCTTCCTTTAGTGTTTTTAGGGTTTTTCACTCTATGTTTGGGCTGCTAATTTCTGAGATTTGAAGCCAAGGCGCGAAAGTTAAGTGAGGTCAGGGCGTTTCGGCGATCGCCATCAGAGACAGCACTCCCGGCAACACATCTTCTGGCTGAATCGGTTTCGTGATGCAGGAGTCGGCAGCGGCGACCGCGGGTGCTGCGTAGGGCGAAGCTTCATCGCTTGCCAGGGCAATCACCTTCAAATGCTGGGTGATTGGGCTATGGCGCAAGTTGTGAATTAGCTCCGCGCCCGCATTTTCGGGCGACTGCACATCAACGATGACGGCATCTGGCTGGAGTAGCTCGATCTGGCTAAAGGCGGTGGAGCCTTCTAGAACCCACACCACTTGGTATCCCGCCGCCGTCAGCATGTCGCAGATGATGTTGGCCGTTAGCTCATCGTTTTCCACCAGCACCACCCGCCCCAAAATGGTGCGCCCCAGCCCATCCAAGGCCGGAATGGGCGCAGTCGCCTCCGCTGCATCGTTTTTTGAGCGGGCCGGAAGCTGAACCGTAAACACCGACCCCACGCCCACCGTAGAATCGACCATAATCCGCCCGCCGTGCAGATCCACGAGTTGCTTGGTTAGCGCCAGCCCCAAGCCTGTGCCCTGATAGAGCCGCTGGTAGGAGCTATCAAGCTGCTGAAATTTTTGGAAGAGCAAGGGGCGCTGCTGTTCGGGAATACCGATGCCCGTGTCGATCACCTGGAATATGGCGTGTTGAGGATCGGTCATCACTCGCAGCGTCACCTTGCCGCCTGCTGCGGTGAACTTCACGGCATTGCTGAGCAGATTCAGCAAAATCTGCTTGACCCGATGCGGATCGGCGACGAAGCGATCGCGGCTGGGGTCGATTCGCAAATCCAGCACCAGCTCTACGCCCTGCTTCAGGGCTGTTTCTTCGACCGTTTTCATGCTCTGCTGAGCCATCATCGTCAGCGAAAACGGACTCAGCTTTAGCACGGCCCGCCCCGACTCCACCTGCGACAGGTCGAGGATGTCGTTGATGAGTTCCAGCAAATGCTGCCCGCTGTCATGAATCGTCTGCAAAAAGCTGCGCTGACGCGGACTGAGTTCCCCCAGAGACCAGCGCAGCAGCGTGGCAGACATACCAATAATGGTGGTTAGTGGGGTTCGCAATTCATGGCTAACGGCGGCCAGAAACTCACTCTTGGCGCGATTCGCGGTCTGGGCTGCCAGCACCGCCTCCTGCAAGTCGTGGGTGCGGGCGACGACCTGCTGCTCTAGCGACGAGCGCTCTGGTTCTATCGACAGTTCAGGATTCGTGAGCAGCGCCACCAGCCGCCGGGTAAATTCCGTCTGGGCGAGGGGATCGTTGGGCTGGAGGCGATCGCCCGCCGCCTGTAGCGCCGCTGTCAGGTCTGCCTCGGTCTGACACAGTTCCATTAGGGATTGCAAAAAGGTGGCGATCGCCCCTGGCTCAAAGGTCAAATCCACCCGTGGCGATCCCTCAGCAACATCCACATCGCCCGCCTGGCCAGACACACCAGCCCCTTCGGTCCGCCAGCCGCTCATCAGCACACTAAACGGGCGAGACACCAGCACCACAAACTGCTTGCCATCCGGCAGTTGCGCCTGCACATCCAGCGGCAGCGTCATCGCACTCAGCAGCAGCACCTCATCGCCAGAGGACTGAACCCACAGCGCCATCTGTTGAAGCAAATCCTGAAGCTGATGCAGCACTGCCAGCGGCAAAATCAGAGAATCAACCGACGGTTCGGGCGTGGGCATATGGGATGAGTGCAGCAGCGACGGAAATCAGTCTCTCTCCGCTGCCTGGAGACGAGATGCAGGGGGCACGATGGAACGCTAGACAGGAGAACTCTGGACTAGAAGTTTAACAACCGTTCATTATGGTATCCTGCGAGTCTACCTGGCACCGGAAGGCATAAGGATTTTGAAAGATGTTCACCCCAGAGCATAGATTTTCAACAATACGATGCATCGACTAGCCGCCAGCCCCGGCGGCTGGAATCCCGACACCGAGGGCGTGATTTTTCTGGAGCAAACGCCCGCGCCCATCGTCTTTCTCACCGCCGCCGACACGGATATCCAGAGCCTTGCCCACGCCCTGCCCCACCTGCCTGCTGGCGTTCCGGCCCTGCGCGTTGCCAGCCTCCTCCAGCTTCAGCAGCAGATCAGCATCGACACCTACGCCGAAGAAGTCCTCAGCCAAGCCCAAGTCATTATTCTGCGCCTGCTGGGGGGCCGCGCCTACTGGCCCTATGGGCTAGACGTGCTGAAACAAACTGCTGCCCAAACGGGCGCAACTCTGTTTGTTCTGCCCGGAGACGATCGCCCCGATCCTGACCTGCTCAGCCACTCCACCGCCCCCCTCGCCGCTGTCCACCGTCTCTGGCGATACCTCACTGAAGGCGGCCGCGAAAACTGGGTCAATGCCCTGCTATTTCTGGCGGACGAGTGCTTTGGCCAGTCCTTTAGTCCACCGTTTCCCCAGCCTGTTCCTAAGATTGGCGTGTACGCTGCTTCAGGCATTTGCAAACCGCCCAGGCAAGCGTCCAACCTCCAGCCTGCCCCAAACGTCGCCCTCCTGTTCTACCGCGCCCACTACTTGGCAGGAAACACGCAGCCCATCGAGGCGCTGTGCGAACTGCTGGCGGCGCGAGGAATGCAGCCGATTCCGGTATTTGTCTCCTCGCTGCGCGATCCAGACGTGCAGGCGGAACTGCTGACGCTGCTCCAGCCCAAGGACGAAGAAGCCGTGCAGGTGGTGCTGAATACGACGAGCTTTTCGCTGGCACGACTGGAGGACGACGCGCCGGATGTGAGCCTGTGGACCCGGCTGGATGCGCCCGTGCTTCAGGTCATTCTCAGCGGCGGCACGCGGGAGCAGTGGCAGGCTCAAAGCCGGGGGCTGTCGCCGCGCGACGTAGCGATGAATGTGGCGTTGCCAGAGGTGGATGGGCGGATTA
>NZ_DVEA01000311.1:0-10460 GCF_015295965.1 Thermoleptolyngbya sp. M55_K2018_002 | reverse complement strand
CCAAATCTTATTTAGAAAACAAAACAATTTTTTCTCAGTTGTTAAACCATCTTCTAGAGCTTTCTCAAAACCATCCCAATTGCAACTAGTCATTACAAACCAAAACATTTTAGACTCTGGAAAAGCTTCACTCAGTTGCTTCTCACGTTCATCAAAGTGAGAATGCCAGTTCTTCCTCATCCACCCTAGTTGCGTCTTACACTCAATAGCCGCAATTATTTTTCCCTCTTTCCAGATAGTTATATCAGGGCGGATGGATTTCCGCCTCCGCGCTACGGTGCGCTCTGACAGCCTCAAACCCTTTACATGTATGGCTTTGAGATCATATTCGCCCGAGAAAATCAGTTTCTCGGAAATCCTTGATTAACAAGACTTTCAGGCTCCTTTACAAATCAGATCTCAGAAGCTAGCGCATCAGGAAGTATTTGCCCTATCCAATCTCAAAATTAACCTAATCTTTGTCAATATTCAGGTTTAGTCTGTACACTTCATCCTTGCCCTGCTTCAGGCGAGCTTTGGCTGTTTGCCAGAGGGCTTCGAGTTCTTCTAGGGAATAATCGGCCAAAGGGCGATCGCTCTCTTGCAAAATCGCCTCTTCTACTAAGGCAAAGCGCTGGATGAATCGCTGGTTGGTGCTGTGGAGGGCTTCGGCAGGGTCGAGGTCGTGCCAGCGGGCGAGGTTGACCAGGGTGAAGAACAGGTCGCCCAATTCGGCTTGCTGGTTGGCTTTGGGTTCCTGGGCGATCGCCTGCCGAAATTCTTCTAGCTCCTCGTGAAACTTGTCCCACACGCCGTCGATGCTGTCCCACTCGAACCCAGCTTTGGCCGCTTTTTGGGAAATCTTGAGGGCTGCGGTGAGGGGCGGGAGCGATCGCCCGTAGCGTTCCAGCCGGGGGGTCAGCCGTTCAATCCCCGATGCCTTTTCTTCCTCGGCTTTGATTTGCTCCCAGTTCTGCACGACCTCGCCCGCGTCTGCCACCGTCACCTCGCCAAATACATGGGGATGGCGGCGAATCAGCTTTTGGGTAATCCCCTCCGCCACGTCCTTGAGCGAAAACTGCTGCGCCTCCGACGCGATCTGCGCTTGCAGCACCACTTGCAGCAGCAAATCGCCCAGTTCATCGGCGATCGCCTCCGGTTTTCCCTGGCGAATGGCATCTACCACTTCATAGGCTTCCTCGATCACGTAGGGAATCAGCGTCTCCGGCGTTTGGGTCAGATCCCACGGACAGCCGCCATCGGGCGATCGCAGCGTTGCCACCACGTCGATCAGTCGCTGCAACGCGGCAAGAGTGGGGTCGGGGTTGGCAGAGGGCGTTTGGGTCATATCTAGAGAGTTGGGGGGATGCAGTGCTGGAGTCACTGTAACCCATCCGCCCGTCCTTCCAGCGCGTCATCCCCCTAAAACCGCCGCGAAGATGATACGCTATCTCCGATTAACGGATTCTGCAAGTTTCAAACGAGGGCGGGGCAATGGCAAAGTTGCGGGTGGGGCTGCTGTTTGGTGGGTGTTCGGGTGAGCATGAGGTGTCGATTCGCTCGGCGCAGGCGATCGCCCGTGGACTGAGCGACCCCGCCAACGCAGACCGCTACGAGCTGGCACCCGTGTATATCCAGAAAGACGGACGCTGGCTGGCGGGAGAGTCTGCCATTCACGTTCTATCGGCGGGAGTGCCGCTGGAATTGGGCAGTTCGGACGCTCCGGCAGGCCCGTCGGGCGAAACCAGCGCCCTGCAAGTGCCAACGGTGGCGGCGGTAGAACGCTGGCAATCGACGGCGCAGGTCAGCGGCGTAGACGTGTGGTTTCCCGTGCTGCACGGGCCCAACGGCGAAGACGGCACAGTGCAGGGAATGCTGACGCTGATGCAGGCTCCGTTTGTGGGGTCGGGGGTGCTGGGGTCGGCGCTGGGGATGGACAAGATCGCCATGAAAATGGCGTTTGCCCAGGCGGGGCTGCCGCAGGTGGGCTACAAGGTCGTGCGGCGAGCGCAGGTCTATTCCAACCCCTGCATTTTTCCCAAGCTATGTGATGAAATCGAAGCCGAACTGGGCTATCCCTGCTTTGTCAAGCCTGCTAACCTGGGGTCCTCCGTCGGCATTGCCAAGGCCCGCACCCGCGCCCAGCTTGAGGCCGCCCTAGACAGTGCCGCCAGCTACGATCGCCGCCTGATCGTGGAAGCGGCCGCGCCCTCACCCCGCGAACTGGAGTGCGCTGTGCTGGGTAATGACCATCCCCAGGCATCGGTCGTGGGCGAGATTACCTACAGCAGCGACTTTTACGACTACGAGACGAAATACACCGAAGGTCTGGCAGACCTGCACATTCCGGCAAACTTGCCAGAGGCGACCGCCCGCCAGATTCAGGATATGTCGATTTGCGCCTTTGAAGCCGTAGACGCAGCGGGCCTAGCCCGGGTGGACTTTTTCTATTGCGAGTCTACGGGCGAGGTCTTCATCAACGAAATCAACACCATGCCCGGTTTCACCGCCACCAGCATGTATCCCATGCTCTGGGCCGCCAGCGGCGTGCCGTTTCCGGATCTCGTCGATCGGCTGGTGAAGCTGGCGCTGGAGGAACGATAGGGAGCGGGTGGTCGGGTGGTTATACTGGAGTCATTGCAATCCACCACCGATCACTCCGTCACCTGTTAACCCGATTAACCAACTTCTGGTCTCTTGGGGCGATCGCACTCTCACTACGCTAAGGTGGGCGTATTCTGGCTGAGAAAGCAGCAGCGGATACTCGCGTCGTCGCCGATGATAGGTTTGCAGCACCCACAGCAAAATGGAGTCGCGGCTGAAAAAGGTTTGCCGCCAAGTTTCGCGGTTACCGCTCCAGAGTTCTACGTCCGAAGTGCTGCGCCAAATTGCCCGCCGGAGCGATCGCCACAGCACCAGCCCAAACGAATAGTCCAGCCACACGATAGTATCAGCCCGCCCCCAAACCAGATCGCGGACGCTGCTGTAGTTGCCATCGGCCACCCAGCAATCGCCCGCCAGTGCCTCAGCCACTCGCGCCCGAAACACCTCCGACGGTGCAGCAGTCCAATTAGGCTCCCAGTGCAGCGCATCTAGCTCGATATGGGCGATGCCGAGTTGTCGTCCTACTTGCTGCGCCAGCGTGGTTTTGCCTGTGCCGCTCGTGCCAACGATCGCTATCCGCTGAAAGCGGTGCATCGACCTACTCTTCCTCCTCGGATAGATCTTCTGTTTCCAGCAGATCGGCCTCGGTTTCTAGCAAGTCCTCCTCATCGTCATCGGTGGCTTCGCTGCCGCCGCCAACGGCCACCAGGTCGATTTGCTGACGGTAGTAATCCACACTCTTGACCTGCACCTCGACGCGATCGCCCAGTCGATACTGCTTGCGATTCTTGCGGCCCACCAGCTTTTGCTGACGCGAGCGATATTCGTACCAGTCGTCTTTCAGGGAACTGACGTGAACCAGCCCTTCCACCAGCAGTTCCTCGATTTCCACAAAGAAACCGTAGGACTGCACCCCCGTAATCAGCCCGTGGAAGGTTTCGCCGGTGCGCTCCTGCATATACTCGGCTTTTTTCAGCCCCTCCAAGTCAGATTCCGCCTCCTGCGCCAGCTTTTCGCGCTCGGTGAGGTGGTTGACGATGCTGTTGAAATATTCCTCTAGCTCGTCGTGAACCTCTGGCGGCAGCACCTTCCAGTCGATTGCGCCGTGACATTCGCTGCTAAACAGGTTCACCTTGTCCTTAGAGCGAGTAGATTTGCGATCGCGCCCATGCTCAAACACCGCGTGCAGCACCCGATGCACCAGCAGGTCAGGATAGCGGCGCAGCGGCGAGGTGAAGTGGGTATAGCCATTGTCCAGCGCCAGCCCAAAGTGAGTCCCCGGCGTGGTGCTATAGACCGCAGGCTTCAGCGTCTCCAGCAGCAGATAGGTCAGCACCCGCTCGGCATGAGACTCCGCAAATTGCTGCGTGAGTCGCTGATAATCGCGGGGATGGACGACCTCTTCGTCTTCAAGCTGGTATTCGATGTCCATGTTGTTCACCAGCTTTACCAATTCCTGCACGTCGGAGGGGTCGGGCGTGCGGTGAACCCGGTAGATGGCGGGAACCTGGAGGCATTGTAAATGCAGCGCCACCAGTTGATTCGCCAGCAGCATCAGTTCCGTTACGATTGTGCGGGCGGGCAGCAGCGACGACACCACCATTGCGCCCAGTTCGCCTTCGTCGTCGTATTGGAAATTGGTCGAGAGGAACTTGCCCAGTTCCGGGTTGTGTTCGTCAGGGAAGATGCTCTCCGGCAGGTTCAGGTCAAACGCGCCCCGTGCCAGCCGCTGCGCCGCTACGGCCTGGCTGATGGCAAACAGGTTGTCCACCAGTTCAAACACGGGTTCCAGGTGTTTTAGCTCCTTGGCAGAGGGCAGCGGGTAGCGGGCTTCGGCGGCGGCTTCTGGGTCGTCTCGCAGCAGCACCGCCTGGGCCTGCTGATAGTCGAGATGCTGATCTACCCGCACCACGCTGGGCTGAATCTCGAAATCCTGCACTTCGCCTGCCGCGTTCAGGGTCACTAGCACCGAAATTGCCAGACGGTCTTCACCGGGCAGCAGCGAACAGCAGCGATGCAGATGTTCCGGCAGCATGGGCACGACGAGTTCTCCCAAAAAGACCGAAGTGCCGCGCTTCTGAGCTTCCAGATCGACGGGCGATCGCGCTGCGATGTAATACGACACGTCGGCAATGTGAATCCCCAAGCGCCACTCATCGTCGCCCACTTTTTCTACGCTCAGGGCATCGTCGATGGCTGGGCTATGGGGATGATCGGGCCCGTCGATTGTGACGGTCAACTGTTCCCGCAAATCCAGCCGCTTTTTCAAGTCCGTTTTGCGGAGCTTGGTCGGAAGTGCTTTGGCTGCCTCTAGCACCGCTTCCGAAAACCCGCGCGGCAGGTCATGCTTGCAGCACACAATGTCGATATCCGAGGCCGCCTGGGCATCGCTGCCCAAAATCTGAGCCACTCGGCCAATGGGCGGATGCTGACCCAGAGGATAGCGGGCAATTTCTACATGCACCAGTTGATCGACGGATTCCTCTAACGGTTCGCCATCGGGCGTTAGCTCTAGCTCAAACAAGAGGCGATCGTCCAGCGGCAGGGCGCGATACTGCCCGTCCTCGGTTTTTTTCACCCGCGCCAGCACGGAGGAATTGGAGCGTTCTAAAATCAGCCGGACTTCGCCCTCTGGACTGCGGCGGCGGCTGCCCTCTTTGGTCACGCGCACCAAGACGCGATCGCCATTCCAGGCAGTATTCAACTGGCTCTCGCGGATGTAGATATCCTCCGACCCTTCAATATCCTGAATTGCAAAGCAAAAGCCCTTGCTAGAGCAGCGCAGCTTCCCTTCCACCACGTCATCCTCAAAGACGCGGCGATATTTTCCCCGCTCCTTAACCAAAATGCCGATTTTCTCCAGGGCATCCAGCGCAATTTGCAAACGGCGAAGGCTGGCATCATCTTCACAGTTCAGCTTTTTCTCCAAAACCTTGGGAGCGACCAGCTTGTCGTCTGGAAAGTTGGAGAGCAGTGAGGCGATCGAAAAGTCCATGTAGCGTCTTAATCCTTGCGTCTAGTCCTGGGAGTGGTGGGGTGCAACGTTGCCCGGTCGAAGCCCGCTTCGGCGTTCCAAGCAAAACGCCCGGCGGCGGCAGCAAACACGACCGAACGCTGTTAATGATAGTCCTCAAGCCTGATTAGCGGTCATTTCGTTCTGCATCTTGCGTCAACCGCATCGTGAAACGGGTTTGCAGTTTAGGAACCCGCTCATGACCCGGAGATGGCATCCGCAGTATAGCGCTGGCGATGGCTACAGCCTATACAAGCCCTAGAGCAACTCTGATCTGAACCCATACGATGGATACGCAACTGCTGACGGGCGATCGCTGCGGCTGCGGCTGCGACCTGTGCAACGGCTTGCCAATCCAGTCCGGTTGCCAGTCCACTCAGGCTGCCCACGCTGCTCTAGAGATTCCAGACACTTTATTCCAGCTATTCCAGCTATTCCAGACATTTTGCAGACTGGGTGCAAAACGGGCCGTCAGACTAAGAGCGCGATCCTAAGAGCGCGATCGCCCCTGGCATAAAACGTTCACTCGATAGCCGCCAGAATAGCCCAAGCCGAACAATCCCAGGCATTTACCCAAGATGCTCAGCGCCAACATCACCCAGTGCAGGGCGAGGAAAGCGTTGGCGCTTCAAACATACGCTCGCTCAGGTAGAGAACAGATGCAAACGTGGAAACTCCGTTGTTTTCCACATCTCACCTATTGTATTTATACTTTCCTATCAAGTCGCATGTGTCAAATAAATTTCGGGCGCTGGTCTTAGGTGCTGGTCTTGGGTGCTGGTCTTGGGCGCTGGTTTCGGGCGCTGGTTTCGGGCGCTAATCTTGGGCGCTGCTCGATCCAGCAATCCTGCGGTTTGGGCATTCAGCGTTTTCCCGTCACCACATAGGCGACCCGCTTGCCAATATTGGTCGCATGATCCGCCATTCGCTCCAGGTAGCGAATCGCCAGCACCATTAGCACGTAGGGTTCAATCACGCCCTGCACATTGGTTTGGTGCGCCAGCAGGTCATACACCTCTTCATAGTCAGAATCCACCGCATCATCTCGATGCTTCACATCCAGCCCAGATTCAGCATCCAGGTTCGACAGCGCCGCCAGACTCATGGCCAGCATGGCCCGCGCCCGGTCGGACATAATCTGGATTTGCCCCATGCAGGGATGGGTTGGGTAGGGAAATAGCTTAACGGCCACCTCACCCAGATCTTTGGCATAGTCGCCGATGCGCTCCAAATCTCGCACCAACTGCATCAGCGCACTCAGCAGCCGCAGGTCTTGCGTGACGGGCGACTGGAGCGCCATCAGCTTGACACAATCCTGCTCGATCTGTCGGTAAAACTGGTCGATTTGCTTGTCTTGAATGGCGATCTGCCGAGCGGCATCCAGATCGCGCTCAAACATCGCCTTTCGGGCCAGCAGACAGGAATGCTCTACCAGTGCGCCCATGCGAAGTACGTCGCGCTGTAGCCCACGGATCTGCCGTTCAAAACTTGCTCGCGTTGTTCTTGAAACATCCAAGGGCGTAAACCAACCTTTAATCGGCGAATGCTAATCGGCCATGCTTTCCCAGATGGAGAATCCGCTTGTAATAGAGCAGTATAGCTATCCCTGTCAGTTCTGCCAGTTTAGTAGCACACAGCCCTGCGTTGCAGTTGCACCCCCATTCACTGCTCGAGTCACTCCAGCCTTGATGGAGTAAGGCTTTGAGGCAACCGTAAACAGCCTATTACGCCTTATTACACGTTGTAACTGGAGGAACAGGTCTGTTCGGGAGACAGGGGAACGGCAGATGGAAATGGGGGGCGATCGCCTCCGGACTTCCTCCAAACTTCCTCCAAACTTCAGCCAACTGCCAAGCTACACCCAGCGTAACCCCCACATCGGCTGTCATGCCAGCGGCAGCCCTTTCAGGCACTTTTTCAGGCAGCCCTTTTAGGCGATTTGGGCTTCTTCCTCCGGATTACTTGGAAAACGCGAGGCCTAGCAGGAACTGACTCGCAGGGTTTATGTCAAGGTTTATGTATTAAGGAGTACGATAGGCGGTTAACCTATGAATCAGATGAGCTAATTTCACAAAACTTCATTCTTGCGGCTAGGTGGCTTATACTACCGAAGGATACTTATCGAGGAGTGAACGTATCATGTCGGAGGCCGTTAAGCCCCTGACAATCGCGACCGTCCCGAGAGAGCTTCTCGGCCCACCCGGCAAATTCAACCCAACCCTGCTCATCTTTTTGCTCGCAGTGGTTCTGGCAACGCTTTCGGTCTGTGGGTATTGGCGCTGGCATTGGTTGGGGTGGGTGTGCTTTGTGCTGAATGTCGTGGCGCTGCACCTAGTGGGAACCGTGATTCACGATGCATCACACAATGTCGCGCATCGAAATCGCGTAATGAACGCCGTACTGGGGCATGGCAGCGCCCTTATGCTGGGGTTCTCGTTCCCAGTTTTTACGCGAGTGCACATGCAGCACCACGCAAACGTGAATGACCCAGAGAATGACCCCGACCATTTCGTGTCTACGGGTGGACCACTGTGGCTGATTGCTGCACGATTCTTCTATCACGAGATTTTCTTCTTCAAGCGGAAGCTCTGGCGCAAGTACGAGCTTCTGGAATGGTTTCTAGCCCGCCTCACGGTTGCGCTGCTGATCTATTACGCGGTGCAGTACGGGTTTCTGAGCTACTTGATGAACTTCTGGTTTTCTCCGGCGCTGGTCGTGGGGCTGGCTCTGGGGTTGTTCTTTGACTATCTCCCCCACCGTCCGTTTAAGGAGCGCAACCGCTGGAAAAATGCGCGGGTTTACCCTGGGGCGCTGCTGAACGTGCTGATCATGGGCCAGAACTATCACCTGATTCATCACCTCTGGCCGTCGATCCCCTGGTACAACTACCAAGCGGCGTATTATGCGACCCGGCCGCTGCTAGATGCGAAGGGCTGTCACCAGTCCCTTGGGCTGCTCAAGGTGAAGGATTTTCTAAACTTTGTCTACGACCTGTTTCTGGGCATTCGCTTTCATCATGGGGCTGCCCATGCCAGCGAGGCTCCCAAGGCTCCTGAAAGCGGAGGAGCCGTATTGGCCGACTCCGCTCAGGATCGGGGGCTAAGTGAAGGGGAGGATTTTTCGGAAAGTCCGCCCTTGGCTACAACGCCCCGCTAGCCTGTTGGATGTTGGCAAAGCTGGCAATGCTCGAAGGATGATAATTTTGGGAATAGGGATGGGTAGCGTAGTTCGCCGCCCATCCTTACGTTTTTAGGACTAGTTTTTGGGACTACCGTGAACTGTTAGGCAGAGCCGTAACGCACTGCTCCGTCAGGTTTTGATGCGCTACCTGGCGCTAACCCATTTCCGCTAGACTGCCTGCACGTTTGTCTATAGGCGCGGGTTGGTTTGGAGCAACTGCTGGAGATCGCTGGCGGAGAGCGGGGGTCTGAAGCGGTTTCCCTGGGCCGCGTAGCAGCCGATTTGCCGCAACAGGCTGAGCTGAGCGTCGGTTTCTACCCCTTCGGCGATCGCCCGCGTTTGGAGAGACTGGGCGATCGCCACAATCGCTTTTGCAATCGACAGCGCATCCTCGTCTTCTCCCAAATCGGCTACAAAGGTGCGGTCGATTTTCACACAGTCGAGGGGCAGTTGTCGTAGATGATAAAGCGAGGAATAGCCTGTGCCAAAGTCATCCAGCGCCAGTTGCACCCCTAGCTGCTGAAGTTGCTGCATGATTTTTCCTTCAACACCTCGATTTTCGTACAGCGTTGCCTCGGTGATGTCCAGCACCAAGAGATGCGGGTCGAACCCGGTTTGTGCCGTCGCCTGGGCGATCGCCCTCGGCAGGTCGAGCTTGCGAAACTGACGCGCCGACAGGTTGATCGACAGCTTCATGCCAGGATGCCCGGCCTCTTTCCACCGCACGGCGCAAGCGCAGGCAGTCTTCAGCACCCACTCGCCAATTTTCACGATCCAGTCCGACTCTTCTGCCACTGGGAGAAACTGGGCAGGATGCACCAGCCCCACATCAGGGTGCTGCCAGCGCAGCAGCGCCTCCGCGCCAATGATGCGGCCGCTGATCAGGTTGACCTGGGGTTGATAGAGCAGGTGCAACTCGTCCTGCTCGATCGCCTTTTCGAGATGCTGAAGCACCCAGACTCGCTGACTGTTCCAGGCATCCACCTCCAGGCTGTAGAACTGATAGCGGTCGGGCTGCCGATGGGCGGTTTGCAAGGCCAGGCGAGCATGTTCGGTGACTTCGCTGGCAGTAGCTCCGTTGTCGGGGGCAAGGGCGATGCCAGCGCAAAGCTGGGGTTGCAAGGTGTCGTTGTCGATCAGGCAGGGTTCGTTCAGGCTGCTGAGGAGGGTTTGGGCTAGCGTGGCAGCATCGCGGTGGTGGGCGACGGACTGAAACACGCCGAAGGTGTTGCTGTTGAGTCGGGCGATCGCCTCTTCTGGGGAAATCGCCTCACGCAGGCGGTCTGCCGTCGCTGCGGCTAGGGATTCTGTCATCGCTCCGTCCAGCGGTGTACCGTCGGGCATACTGGCGTTGAGTTTGAGCAGCAGCAGCGCCACTAGCCCATCCGCCGATTCCAGATGCTCCTGAAGATGATGATGAAACAGGATGCGGTTGGCCAGTTGGGTCGTGGGGTCCCAGTAGGCAATTTGGTTGAGCCGATCAACCGCCTGCTTCATTTCCTGGATGTAGGGCTGGGTGATGCTGGCGTGTTTGCTCAGCCGAGTGGCGATCGCCTCCATCAGTTCTTGCCGGGTAAAGGGCTTAGTAAGATAGTCATCTGCGCCCATCGCCATGCCCTGGCGGATATCGTGACGGTCTGCCTTGGCCGTGAGGAAGATGAAAGGAATGCCTGCTGTTGCTGGA
>NZ_DVEA01000322.1:0-10462 GCF_015295965.1 Thermoleptolyngbya sp. M55_K2018_002 | reverse complement strand
GCGGGCGATCGCCGTCCGGTCCTCATCTTTGGCGAGCCGGGGCTGGGCAAGGACAACGCGGCCGCCCTGATCCACTTTGGCAGTGGCGATCGCAAGCAGCCCATGATCAAGCTCAACGGCGATATGCTGCAACCTAGCGGTGCAGACCTGTTTGGCCGGGTGAATGGCAAGCCCGGTTTACTGAGCTGGTTAGGCAACGGCACGCTGCTAATCAACAACGTGCAGGACGTGCCCAAGGCGCTCCAGCCTAGGCTGGCGGAACTGCTGGAAACGGGAACCTACCGTCCTGTCGCCCGCGAAGGCGATCCAGAACCAGAGCCGCGTCAGTCGGGTGCGCGAATGATCTTCACCTCAGAGCGATCGCTCCCCGAACTCGATCGCCTCGTCGGTCACGCCATCAAAGTGCCGCCCCTGCGCGTGCGAAAGGCCGACCTCGAAACCCAGGTGAATTACTACATTAGCCTCTACTGTTCCTCGCGCGGACTGGCCCGTCCCACCCTTGCACCAGAGGCGCTGCGGCGGCTCCAGGGCTACGACTTTCCCGGCAACCTGACGGAGCTAGAGGGCATGGTCGGCCGCGCCATCATCCAGTCCAGCGGTGCGCCCGTGCTAACGGAAGAGGTGTTTTGGGCAACAGGCAGCAAGACCCGCCGCTTTCGGGTCAACCTGCTCAACTCCTATCCCAAGCTGCGCCAGTTTCTCCGCAGCCCGTGGTGGCCCGACCGGATAAACTACGGCTTCACGGTCTGGTTTTTTCCGCTGGTGATTGCAGTTCTCTGGCTGGGCCCGCAGACCCGCGACCAAAACTTTGCGCTGAATTTCTTTTGGGCCTGGTGGTGGCCGCTGGTGCTGATTGGCTTCCCGTTTGTGGGGCGGCTGTGGTGCGCGGTGTGCCCGTTTATGATCTACGGCGAAATTTCGCAAAAAGTCTCAACCAGCGTGTTGGGTCGCAAGCTGCTGCCCTGGTCGCGTCCAGAAGCAGAAAAATGGGGCGGCTGGTTCCTGTTTGGGCTATTTGCGCTGATTTTGCTCTGGGAAGAACTGTGGCATCTGGAGAACACAGCCTATCTCTCTGCCTGCCTGCTGCTGCTGATTACCGCCGGAGCCGTGATTTTCTCGTTCCTGTTTGAGCGGCGCTTCTGGTGTCGCTATCTCTGCCCCATCGGCGGCATGAACGGCCTGTTTGCCAAGCTGTCGATGATTGAACTGCGGGCGCAGCAAGGGATCTGTTCCGCCAGTTGCACGACCTACCAGTGCTATAAGGGCGGGCCCCAAAAGGGCGAAGGACAGGAAACCGGCGGCTGCCCAATTTATTCGCACCCGGCGCAGCTCCAGGACAACCGCGACTGCGTGCTGTGTATGACCTGCCTGAAGGCCTGTCCGCACCGCTCGGTAGAACTCAACCTGCGACCCCCCGGCATTGAACTTTGGACTACCCACAAGCCCACGCGGCCGGAGGTGTGCCTGCTGTTTTTGCTGGCGGGGGCGGTGGTGCTGCATCGGCTGCCGACAATTTTGACGCGGTTGGGGTTTGGCGACAGCGATCTGCTGGCCACGCTGCTGCAATACGATGCGGCTCCGCTCGGCCCCTTTGCGCTTCATGCCGGACTGGCGGCGATCGCGCTGGTGCTGCCGGGGGCGATCGCCCTCCTCTGCCACAGCCTGATCGAGCGCATCACCCCCAAGCCCAAGCCCTTCATCGAACTGGCCTACGGCTATCTGCCCCTGGTGCTGGGCTGCAACCTGGCACACTACCTGCATCTGGGACTGACCGAAGCCGGCCGCATCGTGCCCGTTACCCTCGCCACCTTTGGACTGAGCGGCGCAGGGATGCCCGTCGTCGTGGCCCATCCCGCCGTGATTGCGTTTCTACAGGGCGTGACGCTGCTCAGCACCCTCACCCTCAGCATTTTCCTGACGCAAAAAATTGCCCGCCAGCCCTTGCAAAATCTGCTGCCACAGCACGTCGGTCTAGGGGCGATCGCCCTCCTCGTCTGGTGGAGCGTGGTCGGTCAACGCTGAACCAAGAATGGCGCTGAGGGCCGAGCTAGGGGTCGAGCTAGAGGTCAGACATTGGAACCTGAGCCGCAAAGCATCAGTCGCAAAGCATGAGCCGCAAAGCATCAGCCGCAGTGAATCAGTCGCACGCAAAGCATGAGCCGCAAAGCATCAGCCGCAGTGAATCAGTCGCAAAGCATGAGCCGCAGTGAATGAGTCGCAGTAAATCAGCCGCAGTGAATCAGTCGCAGTAAATCAGCCACAGTAAATCAGTCGCAAGACAAGAACTTCGAGGCGCTGTCACACGCTTGACACATCTCCGTCAGATCGAAAATTCGCAATGTTGGCTACAATTTGCCGTTGTTGGGAGTGGAGAGAGCAAAGATTGGGAATGTTGCTCCGGAGCGCTTTCGATCCTCCAAGGTCGATTCTCGATTTTGGACTTGCGATTTTGGATTGCTCGCCAAGCGTTTTCATGGACTCCAGCAATTGCATTCGTCGCGCCCCTCAGGAAGTCGCTCTTCCCTAAACCTCAGAAAACTTCCCAAACCCCGCTTGTTCCCTCGCGCCAAAACGACCTAACCCTTCATCCTGCCCGCCCCTCATGATTACCGTCGAACACCTCAGCAAAGTCTACGGCTCCACCCCTGCGATTACCGATGTGACGTTTTCGGTGGAGCCAGGAGAAATTTTGGGCTTTTTGGGGCCAAATGGGGCAGGCAAGACAACGACGATGCGGATTTTAACCGGGTACTTGCCCGCCACCAGCGGCACTGCCACCGTAGCCGGGTTCGACGTGCATGAGGACTCGATGGCCGTGCGGCAGCGGATTGGCTATTTGCCAGAAACGCCGCCCCTCTATCCCGACATGACGGTGGAAGGGTTTCTGCATTTTGTGGCGCGGCTGAAGGGCGTGGCAGCGGGCGATCGCCCCCAGCGCGTCCAGTCCTCTCTAGAGCGCTGCAACCTAGTGGAACGGCGAGACACCCTGATTCGCAAGCTGTCTAAGGGCTTTCGGCAGCGGGTCGGCATTGCCCAGGCGATCGTCCACGACCCACCCGTCATCGTGCTGGACGAACCGACCGTCGGCCTCGACCCGCGCCAAATCATCGACGTGCGGAACCTGATCAAAAGTCTGGCCGGCGACCACACCATCATTCTTTCGACCCACATTCTGCCGGAAGTCAGCATGACCTGTAGCCGCGTCGCCATCATCAACCGCGGCCGCGTCGTCGCCACCAACACACCCGATCGCCTGATGGAAGACCTGTCGGGCGGTGCGGGCTATGAGCTAGAAGTGGAGGGCGAACTGCTGGTGGCTCAGGAGCGGCTGCAATACCTCGCAGGCGTAAAGTCCGTCACCGCACTAACCGTCGAAGGGCTGCCGCCCCACCGCTACAAACTGCGTGTCATCTCCAATCCAGGAACCGACCCCGGCCGCGACATTGCCGCCACGGTCATCGGTGCAGGGCTGGGGCTGTATGAAATGCGGCGGGTGCAGGCCGACCTAGAGCAGGTGTTTCTGGAACTCACCATGGCCGACGCGCCCGCCGACCCCGGCCCCAGTCTTTCCAATGAACCCCAAAACCAGTCCCCATCCGAGGAGGAAGCAGCCTAGATGCGCGTCATTTTGAGCAACATTCTGGCAATTTATCGGCGAGAACTCCAGAGCTACTTTGCCTCCCCCTTTGCCTATGCGATCGCCGCCGTGTTTTGGCTGCTGAGCGGCTTCTTCTTCGTGGTCATTCTGTTTGGCCCAGAGGGATTGCTTGCCGCCGTTGCCCAGCGCGACCAGGCCGGCATCACCGACCCACCCGTAGACGTGCCCTACCAGTTCCTGAACGTGTTTCTGGGGCTGCTGGGTTCCCTGGCGCTGTTCTTGCTGCCGATGCTGTCGATGGGACTCTATTCCGAAGAGCGCAAGCGCGGCACGCTGGAACTGCTGGCCACCTCGCCCATTACCAACTGGGCCGTCGCCGTCGGCAAACTGCTGGGCGTGCTGACTTTCTTCATCACCATGCTGCTGCCCATCTTGCTGTATGAAAGCACCCTGTTTGCCGCATCGAACCCCGCCGCCAACCTGAACGTGCTGCTGATGGGGCATCTGGGACTGATTCTGATGGCCGCCGCCGTGCTGTCCCTGGGCATGTTCATCTCCTCCCTCACCGACAGCACCATCCTCGCCGCCGTGCTGACCTTTGGGCTGATGCTGCTGCTCTGGGTCACCGACCTAATCGCCAACGGGGTCGGCGGCCCCACCGGAGAGGCGATCGCCCACCTCTCGCTAATCAAACACTACAACGACCTCAGCCGAGGCATCTTCAACACCAGCAGCCTCGTCCTCTACCTCAGCTACATCCTGCTGGGCATCTTCCTCACCGCCCAATCCATCGAAGCCCTCCGATTCCAGCGTTCCTAACCCGCGTTCCCAAAAACACCCCTCTTCGTTCTTCCCTTTTCCCTCTTCGTTCTTCGCTCTTCGTTCTTTTCTCTTCCCCATGAAACCCCTCCGTCCCTACCTCAAACTCAAACACCTAATCTGGCCCGGCCTGTTCCTGATTCTCATGGGGCTAACGGCAGGTCTGGTGGCAGGAACCTGGGGCCCCATACCCGCTGGGCTGCTGAGCGCGGGCATTGGGCTATTAGTGGTGTGGCTGGGGTCTCAGGCCAGCGGATTTCAGGGACTATGGGGCAAACGCTCGACCCAGGCGGGCACGAATGCGGTGCTGGCAACGCTGGCGGTGCTGGCTATTTTCCTGCTCACAAACTTTTTGGCGACGCGCTACAACACGCGCCTAGACCTGACGGAGAATCGCCTGTTTACCCTTGCGCCCCAGTCGCAGGAGGTGGTGAAGTCGCTGGAAGATCCCGTCAAAGTGTGGATCTTTGACCTGGCGCCGAATCCTGCCGATCGCGATCTGCTGGAAAACTATCGCCGCCAAAATCCTGACGGGTTCGCCTATGAATATGTCGATCCGCAGGTGCAGCCCGGACTTGCCGAGCGCTTTGGCGTGCAGAACTTTGGCGAAGTGTATGTAGAGAAGGGCGATTCGCGAAGCGATGCCTCCGGGAATCGCCGCCAGTTGGTGCAGACCATCAGCCCCTCCCAGCGCCTCTCGGAGCGACGGCTGACCACTGCGCTGGTGAAGATTACGAGCGATCGCCAGACCAAGGTCTACTTCCTGCAAGGGCACGGCGAGCGGGAACTGAACCCCGGTCAAGGCGGGCTGTCCCAGGCCCTCACCAGCCTAACGGACGAAACCTTTCAGGCAGAACCGCTGAACCTGGCAAACACCGCCGAAATTCCCGCCGACGCTGCGGTGATTGTGGTGGCTGGCCCCCAGCGGCCGCTTTTGGCAGAAGAAATCACTCGCCTCAAAGACTTTCAGACCCGCAAGGGCGGACTGCTGCTGCTGGTCGATCCCCAGGCTAATCCTGAACTGGACGATTTGCTGGAAGGCTGGGGCGTTGCCCTTAGCGATCGCATCCTAGTAGACCCTGCCGCCGGCCGCGATGGCGCAGTCACTATCATCACGGAATATGGCCCGCACCCCATCACCGACGGACTCAACAACGGCATCACCTTCTTTCCTCTGGCGCGGCCGCTGGAACTGGGCGAAGTCGAGGGCGTAGAGATGACTCCACTGCTGTTTACCAATGCCCGCACCCAGGCCCAGCAAATCGGCGAAGACGGCCAGCTCCAGCTTGACCCCCAAGCGCCAGAGGGCAATCTCGTTCTGGGCGCTGCCTTCAGCCGTCGCCTGTCAAACGCGCCCACCCCCAGCCCCTCGCCCGACGCAGAGGAGCCGCCTGTTCAGGACGAAGTGCGAATGGTGGCGATCGGCAACTCCACGTTTGCCACCAACGGCCTGATCGACCAGCAGTTGAACCGCGACCTCTTCCTCAACGCCATTGGCTGGCTCAGCCAAGAAGCCGACCCCACCTTCTCCGTCCGCGCTGCCGAACCCACCAATCGCCGCGTGCTGTTCTCTCCCTCCCAGCAAATTGCGCTGATTCTTGCCTCGCTGGTCTTTTTGCCGCTGGCGGGGCTGGCGCTGGCGGTGGGCGTGTGGTGGCGACGGCGCTAATCGGGGTTCGGCGGATACCTGAGACCCTTGCATCAGACCCTTGCACCAGAAACTTGCACTAGACCCTTGCACCAGACCCTTGCACCAGACTCCTTGCACCAGAAACTTGCACTAGACTTTGCACCGATTCCCCCACCCTCTAGCCCTCCAATCCCTCGCTATCGTTACTCTGCGCTATGAAACTCAAGCCCGCTACTTTCTGGCTCCTCTTTGCCGCGCTGATCTTGGGCAGCGTCAGCCTGTGGTCGTTGCAGCAGCCTCCACGCACCGAAGAGGCAGGACAGACCACTCCGCAAAAGCTGTTTGCAATAGAGGAAAGCCAGATCCAGTCGCTGACCGTGAAAAAGCCTAATGAAACGCTGCTCTTTGAAAAAGACGAAAATGGCGTGTGGCAAATGAAACAGCCCCAGCAGGGCGTAGCCAACGATGCCGCCGTTGCGTTTTTGGCAAACCTACTGGCGACCGGGATGAGCGATCGCACTTTTTCCATTCCCCCGGCTGACCTCGCCACCTACGGACTCGACCAGCCCCCCACCACCATCGAATTCACCGCCAACGGCAAACCCCACACCCTCGCCCTCGGCAACAAAAACTTTAACCAGAGCGCCATCTACGCCCTGATTGACGCACCGGAAAATCCGCAAAACCTCACCGTTTCCCTCGTCTCGCTCGACTTTGAAACCGCCGTGGGGCGATCGCCCGATGCGTGGCTCCAGGCGACTCCTGCTGTTTCACCCAGCCCGTCGCCAGCGGAGTGATGGGGAAGAGGGAAGAGGGAAGAACGAAGAACGAAGAACGAAGAGGGAAGAATAAAGAGGGAAGAACGAAAAAAGGAAGAGGGAAGAGGGTTTAGGACAGGTTTGGGAGATGCCTAAGAATTTTCGTTTTTCGTTCTTCATTCTTCTTTTTTCCATTTGTCACTTTTCCTCCGTCGGCACGGGGTCATAGCCGCCTTCGCTCCAGGGGTGGCAGCGGGCGATGCGCTTTGCCGTTAGCCAGCCGCCTTTGATGGAGCCGTAGCGGGCGATCGCCTCTAGTCCGTATTGCGAGCAGGTGGGCTGAAAGCGGCAGCTTGGCGGAAACAGCGGCGAGATTAGGATGCGGTAGGAGTGGATTAGTCCGAGCAGGAGGACTTTCATGGCGATGGAACTGCTATCCAGTCAAGAGAAAACCAGTCAGGAGCAGGGGAGTCGTTCTCTGCTCCGAAAAGCTGAGGGTATACACTAAGCATAAATAAAGGTATTCACAAGCGGCTGGGCGCATCTCAGTTATGCAAGTATGCAAGCTTGCCCTCATCCCCCAGCCCCTTCTCCCAAAAAGGGAGAAGGGGAGCCGGATTGGAAGTCCCTCTCCCGCTTTAGGAGAGGGATTTAGGGTGAGGGTTACAAAAGTGAGATACACCCCAAGCGGCTTCAAGGCTTGGGACTTTGGATACAGGACTTTGAATCCAAGACGTTGGATGACCCAATCGATTCGGCGTACTTTGCAATGACTATCTCCGCCTCTCCCCAATCCGCCATTCCTCCAGAAGACTTGGCAGCCCTGGCAGAAGAGCTAGACATCAGCCTGCCCCCCACCGATTTATGGAGCGACGAACCCCCCTTGGAATCTGACTTTCATCGCGACCAGATTGACCTGCTGATTCGCCTGCTGAAGCGCTATTGGGCCGACCGCACCGATTTCTACGTCACGGGCAACCTGACCATCTACTACAGCGAGGACAAGATCACCACTCGCGACTTTCGAGGGCCCGACTTTTTTGTGGTGCTGGACACGGAGCTAAAAGAGCGCAAAAGCTGGGTGGTGTGGGCGGAGGATGGCAAATACCCCAACGTGATTGTAGAAATCCTCTCCAAAAGCACTGCCGCCGTCGATAAGGGCGCAAAAAAGGAGCTTTACCAAAACACATTCCGCACGCCCGAATACTTTTGGCTCGACCCCAACACGCTCGAACTGTCCGGCTTTCGGCTGATCGGCGGAACCTACCAGCCCATCGAACCCACAGACGGCAAGCTCTGGAGTGAGCAACTGGGGCTATACTTGGGCATTGCTCACCAGCGGTTGCGCTTTTTCACGCCGGATGGAGCGCTGATCCTGTCGGCAGAAGAGGCAGAGGAGCAGGAACGCCAGCGGGCAGAGCGTCTGGCAGCAAAGCTGCGGGAATTGGGGATTGACCCGTCGCAGGTTTAATTCGATTCATAGATCCTCTACGATTCAAAGCAGATTCATCGCACAGGGTTGGTGGTGGGGTGGTTTTGGGTTTTATTTTGGATTTCGGGTCTTGGGTTGAGTGAGATTTAGGAGTTATGTCGGGCGATCGCCTTGCCAAGTTTCAGGAAGCTTACCGCAATCTAGATCTGCTGCCGCTGCTAGATCAGCGAGAGCTAGATCGGTTTCGCGTCAGCTATGGTGAAGAAGTTCTGGAAGAGTTGCAGCAACCAATCGAAGACGACGACACGCGCAGCGGCAAGACAATCTTCTCCGGACATCGCGGCTGCGGTAAATCGACACTGCTGGCAGAGTTTGGGCGGCGCTGCGAAAAGAATGGCTTTTTTGTGGTGTTCTTTAAATTTCGGAACTGATTGCCCGGATCAACATCATTACCGCTGAGATCCAGACCGCTACTCGAAAACAAGTTTTGGTAATTATTGATGATCTAGACAAGCTAGATCTGGGTGATGTCGAGAAAATCTTCAAAAACCACATTAAGGCGCTATTCCAGCCTGCATTTCGGATTATCTACATAATTCCCGTTTCGTCGCTGCGAGATTCTGCGCTCAGAGCCGTGCTGGTTACAGAGTCGAACGATCAAATTGTGGTGATGCCTGTGAGCAAGCTGTTTGCGCGGGGCGATCGCCGCCTACCTGATGCCCAGCCCATTGCCGCAAATGTGCAGCCGCTCTGTGACATCCTGCATCGACGGATTTCTGACGAACTGCTGCCGCCTGAAATCGCCACGCAAATTGTGTTCTATAGCGGCGGCGTGTTGCGAGAGCTGATTCGCCTGTCGAACATTTGCTGTCGGCTGTGCCTGCGGCGGGTGCGCCGCCAACCCGACGAAGCAACTGTTATTGATGCAGAGATTTTGAAGGAGGCTGTGCAAGACCTGCGGCTGGACTTTGAAACCACCCTCAGCAAAGCGGACTACGATATTCTCAAAACCACCTATGAACGGCTCCAGCCCGACGACCCCAAAGCTCAGGCATTCCTTGACCTGCTGCACGGGCTGCATGTGCTGGAATACCGCAACGCCGAGATCTGGTATGACCTGCACCCAATTGTCATCGACCTGCTGAAGCTGAAAGGGCAACTCTCATGACTGCCTCCCCAGCGCATGACCTAGAAACACAAAACCAGAACGCTTACGATGACCTGCTGACTGCGATTGAAGCCAGCGAGGGGCAGCTTAGCTTGCTAATTTCGGTGTGCGATGACTCCCAACTGCGCGAAGCCCTCATTGCTCGATACGAACGCGACCTTGCACCAGAGGTAAAAGCCTACCGACTGGTGCTGGATAAAGACGAACCCAGCCTTAGGGCCGCTATCTATACTGCTGTGCAGAACGACGAATACCTCAAGCAGGGGGGCCGAGCCGTGCTAACGCTGACCGGAGCCGAGCAGCTTTCCTTTTTGAGCCAGAGCGACGAACTCTCCGAGCAAGACCGATTTTTTGGCTATTTGCAATGGACACGCGAGGCCCTGCGCGACTTCCGCTTTCCTATCGTGATCTGGGTAACGTATCAAATTCTGGGGCATCTCAGCCGCAAATCGCCGGATTTTTGGAGCTGGCGAAAAGGCGTGTTTCGCTTTGTTTCCCGCAAAACCATCACCGTCCCTGCTCGAGAGTTGGAACCGTTCCGCACTTTTGGCCTAGATCTGCCCAAACTGGACGACGACGCGCTGCTGCCCCTGGAAGATCTGAAAGCTTTGTTGCAAAACGTAGAGCAACAAAACCCGGCCGATCCGCTGTTAGGCACGCTCTATGCCCAACTGGGACGCATCTATGCCAGGCGCTTAGAAACGGGTGAAGCGCTGGATTATCCCGCAGAGCTAGCTCAGGCAATTGAATATTTTGAAAGAGCGATCGCCCTTCAAGAAAAAAATGAGCAGTCCATAGACCTGGCCGCCAGTTTGAACAATTTGGCGGGGTTGTATCAGTCCATGGGACGCTACAGCGAAGTAGAACCCTTGTATGGGCGATCGCTCGCCATCCGAGAAGCGCAGTTGGGCAAAGACCATCCCGACACCGCCACCAGTTTGAACAATTTGGCGGGGTTGTATCAGTCCATGGGACGCTACAGCGAAGCAGAACCCTTGTATTTGAGGGCGCTGTCGATTGTGGTCAGCCAGTTGGGGCAAGACCATCCCAGCTCGCA
>NZ_DVEA01000020.1:0-10464 GCF_015295965.1 Thermoleptolyngbya sp. M55_K2018_002 | reverse complement strand
GCTCTTCTGGGCGGCCTGCGTCTGCTATCTGCTGCTGCTGACGCTGGGAGCCGCAGGCGTGCAAATCTGGCGGCAGATGCACACTCGCCAAACGCCGCGCCTCTGGCCCAGCGCCCCGGTCAATCAGCCTGCGACCCGCGACCCAATGGATTCCATCAACCCCCAGCCTTAGGCTGAAGGATCATCCTGTGAGATGATGAGAGATGCTGTTTTGCTAAGCACCTCTCAGAAATTGCTGGCTTGTTACAAGTCAGCCTATTTTGTATAAGACACTCTTTGGAACCCTTGGAACACTATGAAGGCTGGCGATCGCGTCCGGGTGACTGAATCAGTCATTGTTTACCACCATCCCGAACATCGCAACGAACCCTTTGACCTCAAAGGGCAGGAAGGTGAGGTTGTCGGACTGGCAAATACCTGGCAGGGCAAAGCCATCAGCGCCAATTTCCCAGTCCTGGTTCAGTTCACCAAAAAATTCAAAGCCCATCTGCGCGAAACGGAGCTAGAAATCATCAGCTAGCATCCGAGCCTGAGTTAGAAGCCTCTGGGTCAGGCTCAGGGAGGTTGGGCTTGTCCGACCGTCGGTTCATCCATCCAAAGAAATTTAGCTCCCGCTGCATCTGGGCAAGATCCCGCTGATTTTCGGCGGCTGTTTCGGCGTACCACTGGCAATACTGCTCAAAGGCCTCGCGATAGCGCACCTCACGATAGAACTCGTAGGCTGCGTAGTGGCTTTGCAGGATTTCCTGCGCCTCGGTTTCGGGCGGCGGCAGAATGCGGCGGTAGAAGATGGGTTCCGGCATGGCAGACAGGAGGAGGGTGAGAGAGGGGGAGTGAGGAAAGAGAGAAGAGCGAAGAGATTCCGTTTTTCGTTCTTCGTTTTTCGTTATTTATTTTTTTGTCCACTCCCTACAGCCACCCCCGCAGTCGGTAGACCAGCAGCCCAATATATTCCTTGAGGGCGCGGGTGGTTTGCTGGAGACGGTCGGCATCGGGCATGACATTGAGAATCATGGCCTGCCAGGAGTTATCGACTTCTTCGAGTTCCTGATTGCTAACAAAGAAGTCGGTGGGTGCAGGAATTGCGTCAATGCCCAGCTTTTGGAAAATTTTGAGCGATCGCGGCATGTGCATCGCAGACGTGACCAGCAAGATTTGCTGAATGCCCCGTTCGTCCAGAATCTTTTTTACGTTTACCGCGTTTTCGTAGGTGTTGAGCGAGGTCTGGTCTTCCAGAATGGCGTAGGAGGGAACGCCCAAATCCTGCGCCAGCTTTGCCATGTCGCTCGATTCGGGCGGGCCGCCCCCTTTCCAGTAAATTCGCCCGCCGCTCATAATCACCAGCGGCGCTTTGCCCTGGCGATATAGCTCGGCTCCATACAAGACGCGATCGCCCGGCTCCATCACATCAATCGACGGGCGCGGCGGAATATGCGGCTTCAGGCTGCCACCCAGCACCACGATCGCCCCAGCCCGCGGCAACTCTCCTTCGGGAATATGCTGCCACTCCAGGGATTGTGTCAGCGCGTTGGACAGCCGCAGATTGCTACCCAAGAGCAGGCTGGCCAGCGCCAGCACCAGAGACACTGCGGCCAGCCGCGGCCGCTTCCACAGCGTTGCCAGGGCCACCAGCATCAGCACACACGCCAGCCCGACTGGGTAAATGAACAGCGGCAGGAGCTTGGAAAGAAAGAGGAACATGAGCGGTTTGGGATTGGGACACGGAGGCGAAACGAGGGAGTTGGAGATTGCTGGATGGCTCCATCACGCCATCACTTCACCACACCATACGCCATCACCCACTACTCTAATGCCCTCGCTCCTGTCCTGGCTGCTCAAGTCACGCTCTGTCTAAATACCTAACCCTCTAAATAGCTAACCCTCAATGACCAGCTAGCCGCCAGGAATTACCAGCCGTCTGGCACGTCGCGGCTCTCGATCCAGTCGTAGAGATCGCGCTCTGCCTTGGCGACGTTGAATAAATGCAGCCCAAAATCGTGGGACAGGTCTTCGCAGGCTTTGATACCCCGGACGCTGTTGCCCTTTTCGTCGAGCAGGGGAGAGAAAGTGCCAATGCCCAGCTTTCCGGGCACGACCGCAGTGATGCCGCCGCCGACCCCACTCTTGGCAGGCATCCCCACACGATAGGCCCACTCGCCGGAATAGTCGTACATGCCGCAGGTCAGCATGACGCTGATCACGTCCTGCACATAATGCTCATCGATCGCGCGATCGCCCGTGATTGGGTTTACGCCGCCATTGGCCAGCGTAGCCGACATCATTGCCAGGTCGCGGGCGCTGACCAAGATGGAACACTGCTGAAAATACAAATCGAGCGTTTCATCAATGCGATCGGTCACCATGCCAAAGTTCAGCATCAGGTAGGAAATCGCTCGATTTCGGTGTCCGGTTGCTTTTTCAGACAGAAACACGGGCACGTTGATGTCGATTTCTTTGCGTCCGGTGTAGCGCAGGAACATATCCAGAATGCGCTTGAGCCGATCGGTGGCGCTATCTCCCTTGATCAGGTCAGTGGTGGCGATCGCCCCCGCATTCACCATCGGGTTATAGGGGCGATTCGTCTTTTCGTCCAGCACAATGGCATTAAACGCCTCACCCGTCGGCTCCACGCTTACCTTGCTGTTGACATACTCCCGGCCGTGATCTTCCAGCGCCAGACCATAGACAAACGCCTTGGAGATAGACTGAATCGTAAACACCTGGTCGCAGTCGCCCACATCAAACACGCGCCCGTCCGTTGTGACGACACAGATACCAAACCACTCCGGTCTAGCCTGGGTCAGTTCTGGAATATAGTCTGCAACCTTTCCGGTGTTGAGAGGCTTGTATTTTGCGTGCAAATCGCTCAGATAGGCCCGAAACGGCGATGCCACAGCCTGAATCGAGTTTGCGAGCGATTTCAAGTCTCCGATATCCACCATAGTTGCCTCAACAGCCTCAACATAGTTGCCTCAAACAGTGACCTCAAACAAACCTGGGGACGAATCTTGGCACAAGGAGCAGTTCTTAATTGAACATGAGGAATATAGAAACGATTCGTCCGACATCCGCAACGTTGATAGGATTTGCGGCAGGATTTGCGGATTGACCGCAACCCAGAATCTACGCGCTAATCCGTATCCTGGATCTGCTGTGCCAATCGCTGAAACTCTTGGCTCACCGGATGCTCTGGAAACTTCATGCAAAACACGCCCTCGCTAGCAAGCTGCACCACATCTTCAGACAGCGGAAAGATGCCCGCCACCGGAGCATCGTAGGTTTCTTCGATCTTCTGCTTCAGCGCTTCAAAGTTGAGGCGGCTATGGACCTTGTTGATGGCCAGCAGCATCTTGCGGACGCGCAACTGTCGGGCCACGTCCACCGCCACGGCCGTTCCCTGATAGTCTTGTTTGTCGGGGCGCAGCAGCAAGATCAGCACATGGGAAATGGCGATCGACAAAAAGGTTTCCTTCGATAGCCCCGGATGCGTATCGATAAACAGGTAGTCAAGCTGGAGGTTTTTGACCAGGCTGCGGAAACCGTCGTTGAGCAGCTTTACGTCGTAGCCTTCCTTGAGGATGCGGGCAATGTCGTCTGCTTTGACGCTGGAGGGCACCAGCAGCACCTTTCCGTCGCCAGATAGCCCTGCATTGGCGCTCACGTCGTAGGCGGCTTCCTCAATCGGCGCTTCTCCCCAGAGATAGCTGTTAAGCGTCTTGGTCATGGCATCGGGTTCCAGGCTGAAGATGTTGTGAATGCCCGGAGAGGGTACGTCGGTATCTACCACGCCCACCCGGTTTCCCTGCATCGCCAGCGCGGCTGCCAGGTTTGCCGTGAAGTTAGATTTGCCAGTGCCACCCCGATAGGAGTGGATCGAGACGACTTTAGGCATTGGAGGCTTGTGAAAGCATACGACTTTCAGTAGATAAAAGTGCAGTCAAACAAGGTGTGCCTTTCAATACAAATTTGCTTTAATTTTGCTTTAATTGCAGATTTTTTCCTTAATCTAGCTAGTATCTGGCTAAAGATATCAGTCCGTTTTACCGTTTTTCCACTGCTATTGACCGAGTTCGTTACTATTCAGTACAACAGGACACAAATTCCAAAGAAATGATTAACAAACACGGGGATTGCCCAAGATTCCTGGCACGATCAATACAAGTTCAAATGAGGTCAGCTTAATAAAGACCTTAACCATAAACTACCGCTATAAATAGCGATAAGCGCCAATTACCATGTCTGGTATTTGGCGCTTTTTAGGGTTTACATCGCTCTAGATAAGCTCTAGATAAGCCCTAGATAAACTCTAGAGGTTCACTCAGAAAGTCAATAGGCAAGCGTTTCTAGCGTTTCTCGTAGGTAGCGACGAACGCGCTGATCTAGGGGTAAGGTGCTGAGTTCGCCTGCGACTGGCGGATCGCCCGCTGCGAATTCAGCCGCCGACTGTTCGCCGCTGCGCTCAAGCTGCCAGCGCTGGAAACCAGAGCTAGAGGCGATCGCCTGCTTTAGGCTTTCCCAAATGGTTTCGTCATTTGAGACTGAGGGATTTGGCAGCGAGTTGGAAGGTGTGGATGAGCTGGTCATAGGATCTCAGTAATGCCTCAAACGTTAGATCAGCAATCAATCAACCGAGCAGAACACAGCGAACCGTCAAGAGACTTAATCTCAAAGACACAAATCAAAGATACAAAGCTAAAGAGAGAAAGCTAGGTAACCGCAATGCACGCATACAAGAGCAGCACAAGGATTCAGGATTAAACCTGTTCCTTTTCTCACCATAGCGTACTCTTTGGGGCGAGTTGTGCTTTGAAGCACGGTCGCTGTGCCGGATCAAGCCTCGACCCGCCCAAATTTTAAGTCTTTACTCAAATCTTGCAGCAGCCTGCGGCTTCTTTACGGGTTCTCGGCGGGCGGGCGCTCTGGCGACTCAAATTCGGACGCTGCATCGTCGGTCAGGCTGACATCGGTCAGCGGATCGGGTAGCTCACGCAATAGCTCGGCATCTACCGCTTCCAGCGCCTCTGCAACCAGCGCTTCTACGTCCAAGCTGGGTGTGTCTGCGGAGAGGGGGTCTGAGGGTTCCTCCAGGGAATTTTGCTCATGGGCGATCGCCCCCTCGGTGGTTTCCTCTGTTTTCTCTATCGACTGATTTGCCAACAGAGCGCTGGCATCGACAATTTCCAGGGTTTGGGGTTCTGCGGAGTCGCGGGTCAATTCTGGGGTTAATTCTGTCGCGCTGGCATCAATAAGTTCTAGGAGTTCTGGGAGTTCTAGGAGTTCTGGGGTGGAATCCGGCGCGTCTAGGGAATCCAGAGCGTCTAGCCCAGCAGCAACACCGCCCCCAAAATCGTCTCCAAGATCCAGGCCAGGGTTGAGAGTTTCGGTGTCCAGAATCGTGGCTTCTGCTGGGGGGGGTTCGGGAGCCTGGGCAATCAGGTCTGCTGCCTGGGCAATCGCCCCCGCCATCGCGTTTATCTCTGCCATGCCCTCGTCTGCGTCTGAAGGCGCTGCGGCCCCGTCTGGCGGCTCTGCGGAAACCCGCACTTCTGAAACGATCGGCTCTGAAACCACGGCTGCGGCATCTGACAGGGGTGCGGACGAAGCTTGTGCGTCTGAAATGGCTTCCGAACCGACACTTGTGGGCTGGAAGCTCGCAGGCGAGTCCTCTCTCTCAGGCGAGTTCTCTACTTGGAACGCTTCAGAAAACGGCTCAGGCAGGGTGGTGGAAGTTTCCAGCGGCGGTTCTGGAGTCGAAACCTCTGGGGTTGCAGGTTCCGGGGTTGCAGGTTCCGGGGTTGCAAGGTCAGGCGTGCCAGAGTCTGGGGTCAGTTCCGGCGCAAGAGGCTGCGATTCTGAAGGCTCAGATTCGTCCCAGGGCGACTCGTTCAGCGCTTCGTCAACCACCAACGGTGCAGCGGAGGGCGGCTGGGGGCGATTCCCGTAGGGATTGCTTCGCGAATCGCGCTTGATTGCAGGCGGAACGCGGGGCGCAGCGGCGACCAAATCGGGCACAATTTGCTTGACCCGAAAGCCAGGAATCGTGAAGGATTTCGCCACTTCGTCCGGCGTATAGGGCGCAAACTGGGCGATCGCCGCATCGCTCGACAGCAGCGCCCGAATCACGCTCAGCGGCACTTGCACAAACAGGTTGCACAGCAAAAACGCGATGGCTGCAATGAGCAAGCCCAGCGCCCGGTTTTGGGGCAGGGTTGCGGCGGCTTCCGTCGCCACGGGCGCAAAGCGAAACAGTTGCCAGAGCAAGAGAAACAGGGCGATCGCTGCCGACCCCGCCAACGCCTGCACTTCGGTTCCCTTAAACAAATGCAGCATCCGTCGCCGATCGTCCGACAGCGCATCGGGGCGCAGCGCCAGCGGGGTCAGGCTAAAAATACAAAACGGTCGCTTCCACTGCATCCAAAGCACAGGCGCAATGCCCACCGCCCCCACTAGCAACACCTCCAGCCACACGGGCAGCCACGGATCGCCCACCGCCAATCCCACCAAGCACACCTCCGCCAGCAGGGGCACTGCCGCCAGACCTGCAAGATGAACCCAGAGATAAGGATCAGACCAGAAAGATCGCATAGGGCTTACCGGAGTATCCGCCGCGATAGCAGCGAGCGTTACAGCAAAAATTAGAGCCTGGGGCTACGTTTTTTGACCTACTTTTGTGATCCTAATCCAACCCGCGTGCGATCGCGCTTTTTCCACAGCACAACGTTCCCTAGAGAACTGGTTGCGCCATCTCACCATCCGCCGCAGCGCCGACCCCGCTGTAGATGTAGAGGATCACCCCAGACTTTTCTAATCCCCAACATCCCGCTTACATCCCTTAACATGGTCAATAAGCTTAGAAAGCGAGGCTCGATATTGCTCAATATTGCTCGATATTGAGCAACATTGTTGGGGTAAGAATTGTTGGGGCAGGACTTTCGCACTAGTGGATTTCAACCCCGATCCCCTCTCGCCCCCTTAATCCCCTTAATCAAGGCTACTGTGTACACACAAGTCTTCTAGGCTTGCGCGGCGATGCTTTGATCCCCCCTACCCCCCCTTGAACAAGGGGAGAACTGCTCCGTCCTTCCCTCCTTAAATGACGATGCTTTAATCCCCCCTGCCCCCCTTGAACAAGGGGGGAACTGATCCCCTCTTGTTCAAGGGGTGAGGCGTGACCTACCGCAGGGAGAACTGGATCGGAAGTCCCCCTTCTTAAGGGGGATTCAGGGGGATCTTTCGCAACAGAGAAAACTGGATCGAAAGTCCCCCTTCTTAAGGGGGATTTAGGGGGATCTCTCGGAGCGTGACGCAAAAAATCGAAACCTGTGTACGCAGGAGCTTCATCAAGGGGAGTCCCAGCAGGATTAATTTTTCAGGATTTTGGATGACGCTGGATCGCTTTGGTCGCAACATCAACTACCTCCGCATCTCCCTCACCGATCGGTGCAATCTGCGCTGCGTTTACTGTATGCCCGTCAATATGACGTTTCGCCCACGGGCAGAACTCCTGCAAGACGCAGAGCTATATCAACTGCTGCCGATTTTTGCCAAGCTGCTGGGCTTCAACAAGTTTCGGCTGACGGGCGGCGAACCCACCCTGCGAGAAAATATCGTCGAAATCGTCCGCTTTATCGCTGACCTACCCGATGCGCCAGAGGTCGCCATGACCACCAACGGCGTGCTGCTGGGGCAACTGGCTGCGCCCCTGGCTGCGGCTGGGCTGCGCCGCGTGAACATCAGCATTGACACGCTCGATCCAGGGAAATTTCAGCAGATTACGCGCTGGGGCAAGCTAGACGACGTATGGCGCGGAATGCAGGCGGCGGCCGATGCGGGGCTGCGGGTGAAGCTGAATGCCGTCGTGGTGCGCGGCTTTAACGATCAGCAGGACGTGGTAGACCTGGCGCGGCTGACCTACGAATTTCCCTGGCAGGTGCGGTTTATCGAGATGATGCCTTTTGGGGAAGTGTCGGATTTTCAGCAGCAAAACACGGTCAGCGAGGACGAGTTGCTGGGCGTGATTGGGCAACACCTGCAACCGCCAGACCTGCTGAACCAGGGAGAACTGGATGGCGAGGCACGGCTCTATCAACTGCCCGGAGCGCTAGGCACGCTGGGGTTTATTAGCTCCGTGACGAAGCCGTTTTGTGCAGGCTGCAATCGGGCGCGGCTGACAGCAGACGGGCGGCTGCGGCTCTGCCTGCTGCGGGAAAAAGAACTGGACTTGCTGACCCCACTGCGCCGGGGGGCCGGCGTAGATGACCTGAAGGCGCTGATTGAAGAAAGCATCTGGTGGAAGCCGTGGGGCCACGGGCTGGCAGATCAGGACGTGCCGATGAATCGGGTGATGTCGGAGATTGGGGGCTAGGCGCTGGGACTTCGGGCGTGAATCTTCTCGAATCTTCTCGATACCCGTGAATTTGAAAGCCCGTCTAGTCTGCTTGAGTGCCTGCGCTACCGTTCAAGTCGGGGCGCGATCGCCCCCGCGACAACTGGGCGATCGCCCAACGCGCCGTCGCCTGCACCTCTGGGTCGGGGTCGTTCGCGGCATGGCTGAGCAGGTCGCTCATCTGCATTACCACGTCATACATGCGCGTCACGTCTCGAATCGCGTTTTTGCGAACATCGGCATTGCTGTCGCGCAGGGAGGTGAGCAGGGCTTGCTTCATCGGCTTGAGCGTCCGCAGGGCAATCTCCGACAGCGTTGCCAAAATCAGGCTGCACTGCTGCGAATCGGCATCTACCAGCAGATCGACCAGCGGCTGCACTGCCCGCGAATCGCCCGCCTGACCCAGTTCCCAAATGGCCTTGCGGCGAGTCGCCGGGTCGGGGCTGTGCAGTTCCTCCAGCAGCTTATCCACAATACTGATGCGCTGGAGCCGGGTGGTTTCTGTGAGGACGGTTTCCAGGGAGGTTTCAGGATTTGAGTCGGGTGCGGCGTGGGCTAGGGAATCCACAGACTGGGGCGATCGCGCTGGCGTAGGAATCAACGCCTGGGAGGAACTGGTCGCCGCGATCGGGCCCACCGTTTCCCACAGCATATTGGGCTTTGGATCAGGCTGTGGGGCGGGTTCAGCGCGGGTCACGCGGGTCCCGACCTCAGAAGTCGCAGGTGGAGCCTGTGGCGGTGCATCGCCATTCCCTATGGCGGTATGACCTGGGGCGGCATGACCTATAGCGGCATGACCTGTGGCGAGGTTGCTTGGGGCGGACGACTCTGCCGCTGCCCGCGACCAGCCCGGATTGAGCGGCGGCTCCAACAGCACGCCTACCCCTGAGCCGCCGGCCCCGTCGAGCGCAGGCCCGCCGTCTGTTTCCAGCGTCCCCAGCCGACTCTGGCGCAACTGGCTGTAGATGACCCCAATGGCGATCGCCAGCCCCACCAGCAGTCCTGCCCAGCCAATCCAGTCTGCGGATTCGCCCGTCTCTGGCTCCGATTCTGCTGGCTCATTTGGCGGCGCTTCAGCAACTTCGCCAGACTCACCCACTGGCAACTCTGACGGTTCCACACCCGACTCATCTCCCGCCTCATCTGAGGCTATTCCATCAGCAGGCACGTCTGTCCCGCCAAACAGCGGCGCTTCATCACCCAACAGTTCCACTCGGGACTGCCGCAGTCTGGCGCGGGTGGGGTCGTCTAGTTCGCCCGTCGCCACCAGCCCCGATTCTTTTTGAAAGGTTAGCAGCGCGGTCTGCGTTTCTTTGCCAAACTCGCCATTGATTGCGCCGTAGTAATAGCCCAGCCGATTGAGCGTGGTTTGCAACTCCTGCACTGCCGCACCCCGGCTGCCCAAGCCCAGTAGCTCTGGCGGCGAGGGCGAAGGAATGCTGGATGGGTCGGCAGGTTGGCTGGATTGGGCAAGGGAAAATGCAGGAGCGATTCCCACAGGGATCGCTTCGCGAATCGCTTGGTCAGCCTGCGCCTTTTCCACACCAGAGCGGGCTGCCGCAACGGAACCCCAAGGCAAGCCAGCGGAAACCCCTCGCAAATCGGCGGCGAGTCCCACAGAAGAAATCACAGTCAGCAGCAGAACCGCAGAGCAGCGCATGAAACTCCAGGTCAAGATTGCAGACTGAGGCACCGTAGCCCAGCGAAGAATACCATCACGCCCGTTTTCACCTCAGCAACTCTAGGTTATGAATGCCCATCGAACACCCATTTCATCGACTCATTTCATCTAGTACAGGACTTACGCGCTCGCGATAAGTGTTCTGGGTTTTGGACGAATTCTCGCGGACTGCGCCTGCGAGAATTCGTCCAACTGCGTGAGTCTTACATGCGTGAGTCTTATAGTAGTCAGGATTTTAGAGTGAATTTACGCTACCGCGGATTTCTCCCTAAGATGGGCACTAATATACTTCACGCAGCAATTTCAGCCCTCACCCTTTTCTGGTATGCCGAAGGCTTTAAGCCCTCTCCCAGAGCGGGAGAGGGACTTCAAACCTATGTCTGGCTCCCCTTCTCCC
>NZ_DVEA01000103.1:0-1925 GCF_015295965.1 Thermoleptolyngbya sp. M55_K2018_002 | reverse complement strand
TCGACGGCTTTTTGCCCCTGGCGCTGCGGTTCAACCCCGCCACCTACTACCAGGAGTATGCCCGCGTGCAGGGCCGCTACGATGGCGACTATACGGATTTTCGGATTGAGGGCGTGCAGGCGGCGGCGTTTCAGTCGGTGCTGAGGCTGGCGAGCGATCGCAATATTCCCGTCATTTTTGTCAACCTGCCGCTGACGGATGAATACCTCGACCCGGTGCGCCGCCAGCACGAGCAGACCTTCCGCCAATATCTGCTGCGCGAGGATCTGGACAGCCCCAGCCTGGTTTTCCGCGACCTGGGCGAAATCTGGCTGGATCAGTACGACTATTTCTCTGACCCCAGCCACCTGAATCGCTACGGCGCGTTTGCGGTTTCTCGGCGCATTGCCCAAGACCCGATGATTCCCTGGAGCTACGCCAGAGGCAGGTAGCCCAGAAAAGCAGCCCAGAAAAGCAGCCCAGAAAAGCAGCCCAGATATTCGCTAAATTCTTCCGAGAACTTCAATCTCGCCCTGGGGCGTAGCGCGAACGAGGACGGCTTCGCCCTCGCGGGGCACGAGGGTCGTCAGGGCAGTGATGTTGACCTGGTGGGTAACCAGCACGACCACGCCGGGGGTGTTGCGCTGATCCAGAATGAACTGCTGGAGGGCGCGGGTCTGCTGGGGTTCTGTGGTGCGATCGCCAAAAAATGAGTTCAGCACGGGGAACGGCTCCACCGGGGCCAGATCCATCAGCCGCGCTGTGTCTAGGCTGCGACACCACTGGCTCGACAGCACCCGCGCCACCGGAATCTGCCGCTGCCGAAAGGACTCGCCCAACTGCCGCGACTGCTGCTGCCCCGCTGCGTCCAGGTTGCGCTGGGTCGAGCAATCGTCAATCCGAAAGGCGGGTGGGTCGCCTGTTCCTGGGGCGCGGGCGTGGCGAAATAGCACCACTACTCCCGATTCCTGTCGCAGCAGGGCCCAAAGTTCCTCGGCAGAACGGGACGGGGGTTGCACCACGAGGGGCGGCGTGGTGGGAGCGGTGGACTGGGCGATGGGACTGGGCAGGGCGCTGGGCAGGGCGCTGGGCAGGGCGCTGGGTGTGGGTGAACTGGCCATCGGCCCGGAGGCACAGCCCAATAGGGTGAGGGCGCTCAGCAGGGCGATCGCCCTGCTCGTCATGGTCTGAACGCCTGTCGAAAATCGCCTCAGGTCAACCATTGAAATGAAAATGCTCATCCGGTGAAGATATTCAGCTGGCCTGCGGGTTCTCGCAGGCGGGAGCGACGACTGGCGGTTTTGCTCGGCACCCGCTCGGACGACTCGGCCGGACTGGACTCGCCCCGTAGCCCTACGGCAATGTGGGAATGGCGCTCGATCTGCCCCATCACCTGCCGCGCCCGCTCGATGACCGAAGCTGGCAGCCCCGCTAGCCGCCCCGCTTCGATGCCGTAGGACTTGTCTGCGCCGCCGGGCCGCACCTGATGCAAAAAGATTATCTGATCGGGCAGTTCTTTGACGACCACCTGGTAGTTGGCCACGTTAGACAGCAGCGACGCGAGTTCGTTGAGTTCGTGGTAATGGGTGGCAAAGATGGTGCGGGCGCGAATGTCGGTGGCCAGGTGTTCTGCCACAGCCCAGGCAATGGAAAGGCCATCAAAAGTGGCCGTGCCCCGCCCAATTTCGTCTAGCAGGACGAGCGATCGCGGCGTGGCGTGGTTGAGAATGTTGGCCGTCTCGTTCATCTCCACCATAAAGGTGGACTGACCCGTGGCCAGGTCGTCTACTGCACCGACGCGGGTAAAAATGCGATCGCACACCCCCAGGGTTGCCGCCGCCGCAGGCACAAAGCTGCCCACCTGTGCCATTAGTTGAATCAGCCCCACCTGCCGCAGGTAACAGCTTTTGCCGCTGGCGTTGGGCCCGGTCAGAATAATCAGGTCT
>NZ_DVEA01000118.1:0-10577 GCF_015295965.1 Thermoleptolyngbya sp. M55_K2018_002 | reverse complement strand
CAAGGCAGCCGCCAAAGCCGAACCCAAAGTGGCATCCAACGCAGAACCCCAGCCCACTGGCGGCAGTCCTCCCAGCCCCACCGCCACCAAACCGCGCAAGCTATCTTTCAAAGAAAAGCGGGAATATGAAACCCTGGAGACTCGCATTCCTGCGCTAGAAGCAGAGCGAGAACAACTGGAGCAGCGGCTTTACGGCGACTCCCCCGCAGACTTTACCGAAATGCAGCATCTCACCGAAAAGCTAGCCAGCCTGACCGCCGAAATTGATGCTGCCACAGAGCGCTGGCTAGAGCTAGCCGAACTGGCAGATTAAGTAAGAAAAGATAAGCTTGGATAAGCTCCAGGTGTGGATTTGGACAAGTGCAAAGAACACACTAGCAGAGCATTTGAAGAAGACCCTTTGAATATCCTATGAAATGCCAATGAAATGCCAATGGCACTAGAGCGCGATCGCCCCTGCAAAAGCCTTCAGAACACCTTTAGAACACCTTAAGAATGCCTCCAAGACGCTATCCCTAGCGTCGTGCTAGAGCTAAGCCATGCTATGCTCTAGGGTGGAGTTTGCTTGAAACCGTGTTTCCCAATTCTCTCCAGATGGACTGCATTTCTGATGGATTCCACTGGTTCGATTTGAGAAAAAACGCGCAACCAGCTACTCTGCTTCGGTTCTAGTGGGGAGCAGCCACTAGACGCAAGGGGGAAAGTTCGGTGAAAATCCGACGCTGTCCCGCAACTGTGATGAGCATACCCGCGCAAGGATGCTGGTCTACCTGCTTGCTGATTGGGTAAGTTTGGGTGGCCCGAGGCTGAATCTTGAGCGTGTCATCTCTGAGTCAGGATGCCCGCCGATAGCTCAATGTTCTGATTCATCTGCGAGGCATAGATGACTTCAAATTTAAGGTTTATGGAGGCGATCCGGGGCGATCGCCCAGTTCGCTTTTCTGCTTTCGGGCGGTTCTGTCTTCTGAAATATGTGAGCCAAACGTAGCAGGTTTACCAAGTTTGCAACGGATGAAATCAAGGGCGCTCACCTAATTCCTTCAGGTGAGCATATTGTTGAGGCACTTCACAAAATGCTTCACCAGTCGAGTGAAAAACTTGGCAAAGTTTGTGTGTCTTTTTTTGTGTTTTTGAGGACTGAAGGTGGAATATCTTCTGAACCTCTCCGTCCTTAGAGGAGGAGCCTTCTACCCTGTTTTCCTCTGTAAGGATCGCTCCAAAAATGTGCTTGAAAATTCTTTTCTAAAATCCCGTCTGCGTACTGGTTTGTGGAAAAGAGCGGCTCAAGTTGCAGTCTTGTATTGGCGCTGACGCAGTGATTCAGTCTTGCATGAACTCGCCTCCATAGAGTCATGGCAATCTCATCCATTGACATGAAGTATGTCCCTTTTTTGAAACGCCCAATCTGGGCAATTTTCACAAAAGATGAATCTTCTGAACTCAAGAAAATTGGGAATTGCAAATTTCCAGAAAGAAGCTTAGAAACCTTGCCTGGAAATTTCTTGAAAACCTGTGTCGGCGCGATTAATGGTTTGACTTTATTTTGAGTGTTTGATGAGAAGCCGCATGAATACGAAGGATTGTGTTTGGCAGGGCCTGTTGGGCTACTGGCAAAACTTGTTTATTCACCAAAATATGCTGGCGCTGGGCTATCGGGCCTGGCATGGCTATATCAGCCAAGGGCGCGGGCTGCTGGCCTGTCGGGTGGCGATCGCCCATCCCCACACAGTGGATTGGAGTGTCGAAACGGTGCCTTTTTCGATGCAGTTTATTGCTCAGGCAGCGGTGCCAGAGTTTCTGCGATCGCTGGCAGCGGAAGGTCGGTCAATCCAGCCAGACTTTCTGGACGAAGCGGCGATCGCCCGGCTAATGGAGGCGATCGCCCAGCATGACCCGACCCAATCCATCGTGCTGCTGATTGAGAACAACGGCACGGTCGATATCAACCTGCTTCAGCATTTGGCAATTTCTCCCGCCGACTGTCATCGCCAGGTCGAGCAGCGCCGAGCCGAGTTTCCGCCCCACATTACGGCGTTTTATTCGATGGATTAGCCAGCCGATTCTCCGCCGCCGATTTCTCTCAATTTTCCTTATCGACACAAGCCAGGAGTTTATTTCGCATGACCGATGCCCATTTCAACGTGCCGCGTCCCCGCTGGGACGTGATCAGCTTCACTCTGTTTTTGCACCTGACTGCTTTGCTGGCCTTTGTTCCTGCCTTTTTTAGCTGGTCGGCCGTGGCGCTGGCGGTGTTCTTGCATTTCATCACCATCGGGCTGGGCATTTCCCTGGGCTTCCATCGCCTCGCCACCCACCGCAGCCTCAAGGTGCCACAATGGCTAGAGTACTTTCTCATCATCTGCGGCACACTGGCGGGCCAGGGCGCAGTCAAGGGCTGGGTCGGCTATCACCGGATGCACCACCTGCATTCCGACGAGGCCAGCGACCCCCACGACTCTAGCCTGGGCTTTTGGTGGTGCCACATCGGCTGGCTGATGCATCAAGTGCCGAGCCAGCCTCAGCTTGCCCGCTACACCAAAGACATCGCCAACGACCCGGTGTATCGCTTTTGCCATCGCAACTACATCTGGATGCAGGTAGCGCTGGCGGTGCTGCTCTACGCGCTGGGCGGGATGCCGTTCCTGGTGTGGGGGATTTTTGTGCGACTGTTTGTGGGCTTCCACAGCACTTTCTTTGTCAACAGCGCCTGCCACATGGTGGGCTATCGGACGTATCAGACGGGCGATCGCGCGACAAACTGCTGGTGGGTGGCGCTGCTCACCTTTGGCGAAGGCTGGCACAATAACCACCATGCGTTCCAGGCCTCGGCTCAGTTTGGGCAGCGTTGGTGGGAGATTGACGTGGCCTGGCTGGTGATTCGCGCCCTGCAAGTGGTGGGGCTGGCGACTCAGGTAAAAACCATGCCCGCTTTCAAAGCGAATCAATAGGATAGAACTGACGCAGCTATTAACCTGGCAATATTTGACTGCACGTTCCGAACCACCCTCATCCCCCAAACCCTTCTCCCGCAGCAGAAGGGGAACCAAATTCAGAACCCCTCTCCCTTGGGAGAGGGACAGGGGTGAGGGTGGCGGAATATGGCAAATGGATAGCTATCTTCCGGAGTTACGCCTAGAAAAACGTTACTAAAGGCTCCTGAGATTCCTATTGGCTTACTCCCTCTCATCAATATTTTTCTCACAGGTATTTGTATGACAAAACCCGTTTCTTCGGTCGAACGGCAGACCTCGCAGCCAGATGCAGCGACTCGTTCAGACGCGACAGGGGCGATCGCCGACTGGAGCAAGCTGCCCAGCGGAGAGCGCTATCTCTACCAGCTTTTTAGCCTGATCGACGCGGCCGACTTCACCGTGGTCAATCCGGCGGGGCAAGAGTTTCGCTTTGGGCAGGCGGGCGCGTCAGAGCCGCTGCGGTTGATCATCCACCATCCCGGCACCTACGATCGCGTCTTGTCCTTTGGCACGCTGGGCTTTTGCGAAGCCTACATGGACGGCTGGTGGGACGAGGCGAATAACAATTTGGTGGAACTGATTGGGCTGTTTTATCGCAATAATGTTTACTCCAAAGCCAGCAACAAGGTGACGCTGCCACTGCTGTTTAAGGTGCTGACCCAGCGCTTGAAAACGGTGCCTGTGTTAATCCAAAACAGCCGCAAAAATGTGCAGCATCACTACGACCTGGGCAACGACTTTTATCAGCAGTTTCTCGACCCGACGCTCACCTATTCCTGTGGCTATCGCCGCCAAGAGAGCGACTCGCTGGAAACCATGCAGTTGCAAAAATATGAGCTAATTTGCAAAAAGCTGGGGCTAAAAGCTGGCGAAACCCTGGTGGATATTGGCTGCGGCTGGGGCGGCATGTTGATCTATGCGGCGGAGCGCTACGGCGTGTCGGGGACGGGCATCACCCTCAGCGTAGAGCAGGCCAAGCTGGCGCAAGCGCGGATCGAGCAGCGGGGATTGGGCGATCGCATCAAAATTGAAATCGCCGACTACCGCGAGTTTCACGGACAATTCGACAAGTTCGTCAGCATCGGCATGTTTGAGCATGTCGGCAAGGGCAGCTTTGCCACCTTTATGCAGCAGGCCAATGCGCTGCTGAAGCCGGCCGGAGTCGGGCTGCTGCACACCATCGTCACCCAGAGCAACGAGCGCAACGGAGCCTGGGTGGACAAGTACATCTTCCCTGGCGGCTATGCGCCCCAACTGCATGAGCTGACCCAGGAGCTATGGGCCGCCAAGCTCTCTGTCGCCCACTGCGAAAACCTCAAGCCCCACTATGCCGAAACGATGAAGCGCTGGACCGAAAACCTCATCCGCAACCGAGACACTATCGCCGCCTTGGGCGACACCTACGACGAGAAATTTCTGCGAATGTGGTGTCTCTACCTGCAATCCTTTGAGGCCTCGTTTCGCTACGGCAGTCTGCATGTCTATCAACTGCTGTTCTACAAGGGCAAGTCCTGGCTGCTGCCTATGCCGCTCGATTTTAGCTGGTGATGATTGTGCAGTGGGGTTTGCTTAGCTCAGTTTGGGCGATGACGGTAGCCTGAAAGTCGGGCGATCGCCCAAATTCCGCCAAGTCATCGGCTCGACACCAAGGACCAACACCAAACGTGTCTAGCTGCGGCTCATCACGCGCAGCAGCCAGAGCGAGGCGACAATGCCGATAAAGTGCGCCATGTTGATGTTGGTCGTCGCCAGCACCAGCAGCATATCCAGCGGATTCACAAAGCGGGCGGCGCTGCCCGAAAAAATGGCAAACCCCTGGGCCGATGCCTTGATCACCAGCGACCCGATAATAGCCTGTGCGCCCAGAAACGTGAGCAGCATTCCTGCCAGATTGATCATCAGCCCCACGCGCAAAAGCTGAAATGCCTCGCCGCGCTTGGGGCGCACCCGCGTATCGGCGGTCTGGAGGCGGCGGCCCAGTCGGGCATAGCGAAAGGCCCAGAAGACGCTGGCGGCTAGGGCAATCAGCCCCAGCGTCGAGAAAAATGCACCCGTGCCTGTTTCGGTCGAGGTGGGCGAGGGCATACCGGGGGCCGTGGTGGTGGTGGCGGCGGTCAGCCCGAAACTCGCAAAAATCAGCGACCCAGCCGAGATTACCCCCGGCACAAGCTGTGCCCAAAAGCTGATCCAGCCCGTGCGCCGAAACGCCAGCGCCACTCGCTGCACCGCAGGCGGCAAGCTGTAGGAAGATTCGATGCGGCTAGACTGGCTTGGTCGGCTAGATCGGCTGGAGATGGGGCGATCGCTATAGCTTTCTGGCATGTCTGGGCGGGGGTAAGGGTGTCCCTGGGGTTTCGTCTATTGTATCGGGTGGGTGGGGTGATGAGGAGATGCGGTAGCGGGGAGGATTATTTATTAAAGATATTTGGAAGATTGTTGGACAGCTAAATTCCCCAGTTTGGGCATTCCTTCAGTCACACCTATATTGGCAAACATTGGCAAAGGTTGAGAGGACAACTCCTAGCAACTCCAGGTTGGGCAGGGCTATGATGATAGCTGTTTCGAGTTCAAGGCTTGATTCGTAATTGGATTGGTAATGAGACGATCTGCTCGATCAGACTTTTCTAAAACTCAGCCTTGTTAAACCAGTATTTTTCTAACAGCCATGCCTCTTACTGAATTGCTTCCTGTAGTCAGTCAACTTTCTCATCAGGACAAGCTACGTCTGATTCATTTTCTCTTACTTGCAGTTGCTAAAGAGGAAGGCTATGAACTACAGCCAACTGAGACTCAAGCTCAAGAAAACTTATTATTGCAACAGTTAGAAGCTACTGAGGCGGTTGTATGGTCGCCCTATGGTGCTCATGGAGCCGCTCAAACTCTCTCAGAACTTTTAGCGGCGGCAAGGCAAGAGGACAATGCTTGATGGCCAGCGATTTCCTTTCATTGAGCGCACCAACAGCGCAGGGCTGTCTAGTGTAATGCCTTATCTGCCAATCATGCTGAGCTACCGAGGTCGTTCTGTAGAAATGATGGCTTTGCTGGACACTGGTGCAAGCGTCAATGTATTGCCCTATAGAGTGGGCTTGCAGTTAGGAGCCATCTGGGAAGAACAAACAGTACCCATCCAGTTGAGCGGCAACTTGGCTCAGATGGAAGCGCGAGGGTTGGTGCTATCAGCAACAGTGGCTAATTTTTCCTCAGTTTTGCTGGCATTTGCTTGGACACAATCGAGAGAAGCTCCGTTGATTTTGGGGCACATGAACTTTTTTGCAGAATTTGACGTGTGTTTCTATCGTGCTGACCTTGCCTTCGAGTTGCATCCGAGAGCAAAGTAGCATCATCCAATTCAGCCAGCCGTCCAATATGCGTTGGTTTGGTCGGTATGGAGGCTATCTGTGTATCTATGCTCGGTGTTATTTTCCACCACACAACTTTACCGATGGAAAACGCGCGATCGCACGCTGAGCGCCAGCCCGCCCAGGCAGAGAAACCCCAGTACCCCGGCCAGGGGATTTTGATTAATGCCCGTCATCCATTCGGGTGCTTGCCCGGTGTAGCGAATCAACGCGCCGACATTCACCAGATAATAGCCCCAGACCATGCCGCCGTGTAGCCCGATCGACAGGCCCAGTCGCCCGGTCTGCCGCTTCGCCCACACCAGCAGCAGCCCCAGCAGCACCAGCCCAAAAAACTGGGGCGCGGTAGCCACCACCTCATTTAGCGGGCGGATAAAGTGCAACACGGCAAAGGTCAGCGCGTTGACCCAAAGCGCTGTACGGGGGGCATAGTCGCGCTCCAGTTCATCCAGCAGCCAGCCGCGAAAGACGGCTTCTTCCGCCAGCCCATAGCCCAGACCCACCCCCAGCCCTTCCAGCAAAAGGCGCGGAATAGGAACGGCAGGCGATCGCCAGGTTGCCCAGCCCAACCCGTTCATGAGGACAAATAAAAACAGGAGGCTGCAAAAGCCCATGCCCAGACCTTGCAGCAGTTCTCGACCCATTGCCCGCGTCCCCACCAGACCATAGGGCGCGAACCCGCCCCGCCGCCCATAGACCCAGCGCCCCCACGCCCACAGCAGCCCAAAAAACAGCCCAAACAGCACGGGCATTACCAAAATGCTGATGGTATTTGCGTCGTCCACAAGGGCATAGACCAGCGCGACGTAGGGCAGCCATAGGCCCAACAGCACCAGCAGCAGACAGCCAATGCGGAGCGGAACGGGGAGGTGGGCGAGGCGGCGCAAGGGGAGGTTTCGGCCCGGCGGGCTGGGGGATTACGGTTCTACCAAATTCTCTAAGCCCGAAATCACTTTCATCGACTGGATCGCGTCACCTGCCTTCAGTTTTTCCAGCACTTCTTTGCCTTCGACGACGTAGCCGAAGATGGAGTAGCGGCCGTCTAGCAGGTTTAGCCCAGCAGGGGTGAGTTCGGGTTCAAACAGGAAGAAGAAGAACTGAGAGGAGCCACCGTTGGGGTCGCTGTCGGGGTGGGCCATGCCGAGGGCACCAAAGGCAGAGAAAGGCAGCACGGGCTGATCTAGATAGCGCCCCGCGTCCTCCAGCGTAATGCCGTAGGTGGGGGCTTTGTCGCCCTGCACCATCACTTCCAGGGGAATCTTGCGCTCTTGCTTGGTTTTGGGGTCAATGAAGCCGTCTTCGGGCCCTGGCGGATCGCCAATTTGCAGCACGTAAAAGTCTTCAGCGCGGGTGAACTTTAGCCCGTCGTAGAAACCACGCTGGACGAGATCGACAAAGTTGCCTGCTGTGACCGGAGCATTGTAGCCATCCACCACGGCCACCATATCGCCCTTGTCGGTTTTGATGCTGATGGTGGCACGTCCCTTGAGCTGGGGCAGGTTGCTGTATTCTTCCGGCACTTCGTAGGGAAACTGGGCGACCATGAGTTCTTCGAGCTGCCCCACCATGTCGAGCAGTTCGGAGCGTTTTTCCCACAGGGCAGCTTTGTTGTTTTCTTCAACGGCACTCCGCATGGCGTTGATGCCCATTTCTAGCTGGGTAATCAGCAGCCCAGCCGCCGCTTGGCGATCGGCTGGCACGCTGGCCAGCAGTTCCTTTTGCTTCGTGTTTAAAATTCGCTCCATCTGCGACAGCTTGGGGTTGATAGCGTTGAGGCTGGTGCGGCTGATGCGGAGGGGTGTAGACAAATCTTCGAGCAGCGTTTGCAACTGGCGCACGGGCTTGTTGCTGATCGGCAGGGCGTAGCGCAAAATGGCGCGGCCGTCGGTGATGGCGTTGCCCTGGGGGAGGGCGATCGCCGCCAGGTTGCTATGGGCGGCTCCCCATCCCACCAGCAGCAGCGTCATGAGCAGAGAAACGGCTCCGGCCTTTAGCCAGCGGGTGAAGGAACGCTTGGGCAGTTGAATCATGGTTCTGCAAGAGCAACAACAGGAATCGGCTTCCTGTCTGATTTTGCCATAGCGCGGGCCGCGTGGCGGGGTTGAATTGGGGAGCAGGGGAGGGGGATGGATACACCCCACAAAAACGCCATCATGTCATTCCGCCATCCCACTCAGCGACAGCGATACAGGTCGTAGCTATAGCCATTGATCCAGATTTTGCGAATCTCCTGCGCGGTGCAGTCCGGCTGGTTCACGTTTTCAGAAGCGTGCCAGTTGACGAGCCACAGGTCGAACGGGCGCGGCACCTGATTTAGCACCTGGTTTAGCGTGGCAGCGGGGGTTAACGAGTTCTTTTCGCCGTGCGCCAGGATAAACCGGGGCAGCGTGTAGGGGCTGGCATCGGGCGCAAGCAAGAACTCGCGGGCAAGCCCCATCATTTCGCCCGTCTGCACATGGGTTTGGTGGTCGGTGGCGACGAGGATGGGGGCTTCGGTGTATTGCCGCATCTGGGCCGCCAGTTGCTCAGGTCGGTAATACTTTTCATAGCCCAGGTTCACTGCCACCGAGAGGGCGCTGAGAAAACCCAGAAATAGGATAGCCAAAACCGCCGTTTTCCCTGTTTTGGGAAACTGGTGGCGGGGGGCATACCAGCGGCGCGAAGTCCAGGGAGGCGGTGTCGTTGCCTCATCGACCAAGCTGCCTCGGTTCCACAGCGCCGCCAATGCCATGCCCAGCAGCGCCAGCACCGCCGGAAAGTAGATGAAGTTGTAGCGTGCGCCCCGCGTCACGTCGCGCCCCAGCCCGTAGGTAATCACCGTCATCACGGCGATGCCGCCCAGCACCAGCCCACCCAGCAGCACCACCGCCCAGCGCGTTTGGGGATTGGCAAGCAGCATTTTGAAACTGCGAACCAGCAGCGGCACAACCCATATGAGAAAGGCAATCATAACCACGGCCGCTACGGCCGCCAGCGGCAAAAAGTCTGACTCTAGCGGCAGCAAGATTACCATCACGACCCAAGCCGCAAGGAACTGAAAAACGGGGTTTAGCCACATTAATAGGTCGCTGCGGTCGTAAAAGATCCACTCGGTGAGGGGGCTGGTTTGCGAGTTGGCCAGTTCGGGCAGCCAGACGAGGCAGGCCGCAAGAGAGAGGAAGGCAACCGCAAGGAGTTGGGGATCGAGAAAGGATGAGATGGGGTGAGCGTGGCGGCGGGCAGGAGACTGGAAGCGCCAGAAGAAGAGGAGGGCGATCGCCTCACTCAGCAAACTCAGCATGACAAAGTAGTGAACCGCTACACCCAGCGCATTTACCGCCACCCACCCAGCACACAGCCAGAGCGGAATCGGCTGTCTTGCCTGCATCTTGCGGACAGCAACCACCAGACAGCAGAAAGACAGCGTAATCAGCAGCAGTGCCAGCGTGTAGTGGCGGGCATCCTGCGCCAGAAATACTGCATAGGGCGACACCGCATACAGAATGGCAGATAGATTCGCCGCCAAGCGCGATCGCCCCGCCAGCCAGCCCAGCCCGTAGATGGCAGGAACCGTGAGGATGGCAAACACCACCGAGAGCGATCGCCCCACCCACACACTGACAATCCCCTGCGGCAGCGCCGGAAACAGCTTTAGCCAGAAATGCGACAGCAAAAAATACATCGGCGGGTGCGTACTCTCGCTCATGAGATAGCGCACCACGTCCTGCGGCGTGCCCTCTGGCTCCAGGCGCAGCGGCGACAGCAGTCCCTCCGACGAAATCACCTGATCCAGCGGCACCGTGCGAAAACTGTGCCCCAGGCTAAACACCAGCGTCGAAAACTCATCCGTCCAAGGCGGCTTGCTGCTCAAATACGCAAACCGCACCAACGCCGCCAGCGCCATCCACAAGAGCAGCAGCGCCCAAGGGCGGCCTGCAAACCAATCTCTTAGCCCTTTACTCACACCACAAATGGGAAATCGACAAGTCTTTAGGCTAGCAGGAGGAAGGGATGGATCGAACGAAAGAGAGGGCTTGATGAGGGATAGAAGCAGTGGGCCGGTGGAGATGGAACGAAATGCGCGATCGCCCCCTGCCGCCCCTGCAATACGAAGCGACCCCTCAGCAGACCAGAACGGCCCGCCATCACAAAGGGTTCACCTATGCCCAAGAGCCTGCAATTACGAATCGACCCCTCAGCACAATCAGAACACCCTTAGGAGGGGGTGTGGGGGACGCTTCGTCCCCTGCAAAAGGGGGTTTGGGGG
>NZ_DVEA01000069.1:0-10652 GCF_015295965.1 Thermoleptolyngbya sp. M55_K2018_002 | reverse complement strand
GCACAGCCCGCGAGAAATTGTCCAACTGCGTCAGTCCTGTATGTATTCTTTGAAACGAAAATTGAAGGATTTTCGCCAAATTGGCACTACAAACTTAAGAACATCTTAAAAGGCAGCGCAATTTGGAAATCTGCGAGTAATCTTATGGACAAGATACCTCCTAACTGCGTCTCCAGCCTCGCCCGCCTCCCTCTAGGCATTGATGGGTGAGGCTGATCTTTTTGGAAACCTAACGATATTTTTTGTTTTGTTGACGATTCCTGACAATCATTGTTAGGGTATGTTTGAACAGCTCTAGATGCATCAGCCTAATTCGAGGTCTGACAATTGCGGTGGTTTGCTAAGCTAGCCCTTCGAGATCCTTGTCTCGATCAGGGGCTGCCTTTGGGGACATTACTCTATCCGGGCAGCGTTCATGTTTAGCAGTGCGCGATGTGCGCGATCGCCCCTTTGTGCAGCACACCAGAAGCGGAGGAACCATCCTTTGGGGCGTATCTTTCGTGCGGTAGAAGGCAGCTTTTCGAACTGCCGCGTATAGTGAAACTGGCTTTGTCCGGGTTTCATGACATTAGCTCTACCGTACTCAACGAGGGGCACCTCTCAGCCCTAGCCCGTCAGCTAACTCCGTCGGCTTTGGGAGGAGACTGAAGCAAAGTTATTCAGTGTCCTCAGAACTGATAGAGCCTCCAGCTTGCACACTCTGCCTGCTGGATCGTTGCATGTGGCGTTTTTCTGAGGAGGCTACAAGTGGTTATAGGCGGATATAGAAGTTGGTAATTGGAAGCCTCTCTTCTGGAGATTTTCTTCTCAGGATTCTCTGGTTTAGATGGAGTCATTTCAGGCAAGTTGACTAGGGCAGGTTGCTTCACAGAAATGGGGCAGGTCTGCGCCGAGCCTTTTTCCCAGTTCTGGGAAGGACTCATGCTTCTAGGCCATTTGGCCGAGGAGTCTGCCGCTGGTGCAGAGGATTTACCTCTGGTTTAGTGATGGCGATCCGAATCTATGGCGATCGATCTATAGCGGATGTTCTGATGGGCGATCGCCACCAGGGTTAGCAGTCTTGTTCTGGCAGCGTTAGGGAGTCGTATCTTCAAAATTCTGTTTGGGAGTTTTGACGATGAAATCAGAGTGCCGCTCGTGGAAGAGTTGTCTCCAAAAGGGCGCTGCTACCAAGAGTGCTGGCTGAGCGCTGGCTGAGCAAAAGTCAACTGTATTTCCGGCGCTGACTCCTTCAGTGATCGAGTCGCCCAATCCTTGCCTGATTTCCAGTGTTGGCGGGTTTGGCTTTTTTAAAGCTTTGTTTTGAAGTTCTGTCGGTCTATTGTTTCTGACGAGGTGAGTATTGTGAAGATTAAGTCGATGCTGATGCGTCTGCAAAATGCCCTGGGGCAGCCTGAGTTGGTAGAGCAAATGCTGCTGGCATCCGGCAGGACGGCGCTGGATGCCGCAGAAACCCAGTCAGATGAGACGGTGAATCTGGTCATTGGCTACAACGGATCGCCCAATAGCCAGGTGGCACTGGATTTAACGCTGTGGATTGCTCACCAAACCCGGCTGGCAACGCAGAAGCAGGTCATGGTGCATGTGGTGTACGTGGTCGATCGGCTGCTTAATGGGCGATCGCCCCAACCTTCTCAGAAATCGCAAAGAGCGCGATCGCGCCAAACAGCAACGCTAGAACGACAGACCGAGCGCGTTGGCAACACCCTGACCTTGCCTCGACTGACTCCGGCAGAATCGTTCGTCCCGCTCAGTACGCACATCCACTACCACGCCAACCCAGCTTGCCTGACCGATTGCCACATCAACCCTGCCGAACCACCAGCGCAAAATCTGCTGGAACAGGCCGACTGTATCCTCTGGCAGGCTCGCTGCCTGGCCGAAGAGTGGCGCGGCTCTCTGGAAGCACACCTCCGGTTTGGCGCGACGGATGTGGAACTCCATCAAGTTGCCCAAGAAGTGGGCGCGGACCTGATGGTGCTGGGCTGTAGCACCAAAGCTCATCCACTGGTCAACAAGCTCAGAGCCAACACACACTGCCCAATTCTAGGTATCCCAGAGCAGTTGGCGGGGGTTCGTTCGGTGGAACGCGGATAGACTCATTGCATTGGGCTGAATGAAGCTGAACAGGGTGCGGTTGGGAAAGGCTTATTTTCCCGTCTGCGCCCATTGCTTTATGTCTGCTTCTTTACAAACGGCTTTTGCAATAGGGATAACCCAGCGCCCTTGCGCCTGCCATCGCAGCACATTCCCCACACCCAACAGTTCTGGGGGATTGGTATAGTGAAGAGCGGTGAGCCAAGTTGCAAAGGGCAGAGTGCAGGGCAAAATGTCTGGTTCAAACCTGCCACCTAAAAACCTGCCACCTAAAAACCTGCCACCTAAAAACCTGCCACCTAAAAGCTGAGGCTGGTTTCGCGCTGTCCTGACCGAGGGAAATCAAAATCCAGCGAAATCCGGTGAACACCTGATAAAGCGAGCGCAATAGACGTTTTGGTTATGCATCCCCCTGTTGACCCCGTTATTTTTGAATTTGGCCCGTTTGCGCTGCGCTGGTATGGGCTACTCATGGCGATCGCCGTGATTCTAGGGGCAACCGTCGCCAGTCGCGAAGTAGAGCGGCGGGGGCATTCCTCCGACGACTTTTGGGACATGCTGATTTGGGTGCTGGTGCCAGGGTTTCTGGGGGCGAGGCTCTACTACGTGTTTATCCAATCGCCACGCGATCGCCTAGGAGACTACCTTTCAGACCCGCTTTCTATCTTTCGCGTGTGGGAAGGCGGCATCCATATTTTTGGCGGGTTTATCTTTGGGGCGATCGCCCTCTGGCTCTATACCCGCGTCCGCAAACTTCCTACACTGGTTTTCTTAGATGCGATCGCGCTAGGGTTGCCACTGGCCCAGGCAATCGGTCGCTGGGGCAATTTCATTAACCAGGAGCTATACGGGCCGCCCACCAATTTGCCGTGGGGCCTCGCCATTGACTACAGCACCGATCCGGCGAAAAACCGCCGCATCCCCCCGTATGACGATATAATCCTGTATCCTGAAAGCACACGATTTCATCCCCTCTTTCTCTACGAGTCGCTGTGGAACCTGGCCGGCTTCGTCCTGTTGCTGTGGATTTCCCGTCGGTTTGCACGCCAGCTTCGTCCAGGCGACTTGCTATTGGTCTATCTCATTTGGTATCCATTAGGGCGCTTTTTCATCGAGTTCTTGCGAACCGACTCATGGTTCTTTCCAGGCACACCCTTTAACACAGTACATTTGCTGAGTGCCGTTGCTTTGATTGTCGCCAGCATTTTGCTCTATCGGCGACATCAATCAGCCCCCTCCTAGTCTTAAACTTCTGATATTGACTTGATACCGTCTATCGACACTGCTGGTTTACCAGTCTCCAGAGCAAATTCATGCGGTTCAAGATTGCTAATCAGTGAATAAATTCACCCGATCAGGTTCAGTCAAAATAAGGAGGTCAGATTCTATGGACAAGGGTACGCTGACATATAGATAAGAGAGAACGCTCATGGACTCCTACTTGGATTTACTGGTTCAGGAGATTGTTCAGGCGGCACAGCCCGAAGAAACGCCTGTAAAACCGAAAAAGCAGCCGAATCCACCCACAGATGAGCTTCCTGCCGAGTCTCACCTCGACCTGTTGCTGCAAGATATTCGCAACATTGCAGATTCTTCATCTGACCCATAGCTTTGGCATAGGGGTTCAGAGACTGGGATTTGTCTTGCTTCTGTCGTCTTGAGGCATTGTATTGAGACTAGGTGACGCAACGTCTGCTGCTAGTTGGAGCGCCGTTTGGGTCAGGAACGATTTAGGCTGAAAATCGTTTGAACGGCACGAAATTTAATCAGAATTCTCGCTCGCTTTGCAAAAGCTGTCCAGTTTTTTGACTCTCAGGACTCACGTAATGGGTGAGTTCTCGCGAGTTGCGTCTCAACAAGTTTTCTGGAATGCAGGCATTCTTCGCCAGCGCGTCAGTCCTGACGCAATGCGAGTTCCTTAAGCAGTCGATCAGCAGTCGATCCCCGCCAAGTCGATCCCCTCTAAAAAGAAATCCCCCCAAAACTCAATCGCGTGAGCCTGGGGGAATGTTGAATCAGGGTGCATCTACCACTCCATTGTTCTCAGGCTAGGGGGGAGTATCCGGAGGGTTTTGCAAAATTCGGAAATTTTTTTGCTGATCATGCTTCAGAATTCTGCACCCCTGACCTAGCAAGGACTCTAGGCATGGCTCCAGGCGACGTAGGGCAGCTTTGCTGCTGTGGCTCTAATCTGCTCTGTCTGTGCCACCAGTTGTCCCGTTGCGTCCCAACTGCCAGAGAGAAACATCTGACGCGGCCCCTCACCCATCAGCACCGGAATTGATACGTCGCCGCAGGTCGCAGTCATGCTGTCTAGGTTGACTGTCACAGTCGCCTGGGGATGGGCAGCGATCGCCCCTTGCAGCGCCTTCACGTCGTCGCCAGTCGCCGTGACGCAGGGAATCCCCATTGCTACGCAGTTGCCAAAAAAGATTTCCGCAAAGCTCTCGCCCACCAGCGCCTTGATGCCCCACTTGGCGATCGCCTGGGGTGCGTGTTCTCTCGAAGAGCCGCAGCCAAAGTTGCGATTCACCACCAGCACCTCTGCGCCCTGATATTGTGGCTGGTCAAACGGGTGCTGTCCCTGCAACTGAGCGCGATCGTCCTCAAACGCATGGGCCCCCAGCCCGTCGAACGTAACGCACTTGAGAAACCGCGCCGGAATGATGCGATCGGTGTCGATGTCGTCGCCGACCAGAGGAATGCCGCGACCGGAAATTGCTTGAACTTGACTCATGATGCTTACCTCAATTAAAAACAACAAAACTCAAAAACCGACTCGCCTATGATGGACGTACTGGACGATTGCCCCTTTCACCCGCGAGTTCTGCCCGCGAAGGCTCATGGTTCTGAATGCGCCGCGCCCGACCCAATCGCTCAAGGTCACTTGGGAAGCGCTCCCCGATGACTATCGCCTGTCTGAAGCTCCGGCACAGTACGTTGAACAGCCCATGCTGGCTGCTGCCCTCACCGATGCTTTGGGCGAGGCGGGACTGATTCAGCCGGAAATGCTGATTGCCTCGAACTTTGGGCTGGTGGCGACTGTGAACCAAAAGGTCATGGTGAAAGCTCCCGACTGGCTATACGTGCCCCGTGTGTTGCCCTGGACGGGTGAAGGCGTGCGCCGCAGCTATACTCCCATCCTCCAAGGCGATCCGGTGGCGATCGTGATGGAGTTTTGGTCGGATGAGGAACTAGGCGAGTATTCCATTCGCCCCACATTTCCTTACGGCAACCTGTTCTTCTATGAGCAAATCCTCCAGGTTCCCACCTACGCTACGTTTGATCCCTATAGCCAAACGCTAGAGGTACGGCAACTCAGAGACGGAGCATACCAACTTCAGGAGCCAAGTGCCGAGGGGCGCTTCTGGATTCCTGAGCTATCACTGTTTTTGGGCGTTTGGTATGGCCCCCGGCTGGGTTCTACGATCCACTGGCTGCGCTGGTGGGATTCGGACGGCAATCTGTTGCTGTGGAGCTTTGAGAAAGCCGAGCTAGAACGCCAGCGGGCAGAGCAAGAAGCTCAACGGGCTGAGGCAGAAAAACAGCGGGCCGATGCAGCCGAAGCAGAACTAGCCAGACTGCGATCGCGCCTTAACCCACCCCACCTCTAACGCCCAATCCCTACTTCACCTCCTTGATCATGCCGGCCTTGATAAACCAGGTGAACAGCCCATCGGGAAGCAGCTTTCGCAGCGTTAGCAGGAAGGATGCATTGCCCCCCGCTGGGTAGCGCAAGCGAGAACTGCCATCGGTGGCGGCGGTGTAAATCACCTGGGCGGTGACTTCGGGCGGAGAGGCCGTATCGCCCACGTTTTCGAGCTGGGGCAGGACGCTGGCAACGAAGGGGTCGTAAGCCGTTAGCCCTTCCTGCTTTGCCACAACGAGCGATCGCGAGAAAAAGTCCGTCTTGATTGGCCCCGGCTCGATGATTTTGACCCGGATATTGAACGGCTCTAGCTCATAGCGCAGCGAATCCGAAAACCCTTCCACCGCCCACTTGCTGGCGTGATAGAGGCTGTAGATGGGCAGCGCCATTTGCCCTGCAATCGAGGCGACGTTGACAATTACACCGGATCGCCGCTCCCGAAAATGGGGCAGCACGGCGCGAGTCATGTCCATCAGCCCAAACACATTCACCGCAAACTGCTGCTGGATTTGCTCCGGGGTGCAGGCTTCAAAGGGGCCAATCAGCCCGTAGCCTGCGTTGTTCACCAGCACGTCGATTTGCCCAAAGTGGGACAGCGTGGTGGCGATCGCCTCCGGAATCGACACTGCATTCGTCACATCCAAGGGTGGACAAATCACGCGATCCAGCGCCGCTAGGTCAGAGCCAGCGGGCGATCGCATTGTGGCCGCCACATTCCAGCCCTGCCGCTGAAACAACTTCGCCGTTGCGTAGCCGATGCCCGTTGAGGCACCCGTAATCAACACCGTCTTTGGCACGTTTGTTACTCCTGTAGGGCTGCTTGCAGCATATCTGCTAACTCGTCTTTATTCAGCGCTCCTTGCGCCACGCGAATCACGAGGTGGTACGCCTCATCGTCGGTGAAGCCGAGCAGAACTCCATTCAGCCGCAAAAACGCATCCATCGCCGCGAAGGCAGTGCGCTTGTTGCCGTCGATGAACGGGTGATTCATTGCCAGATGATACAGGTAGGCAGCGGCTTGTTGGGCGATCGTGGCGTGCAAAAACTCGCCGCCGAAGGTCGCCTGGGGCTGTGCCAGAGCCGATTCCAGCAATCCCTGATCGCGCACGCCAGGGCTGCCACCAAAGCGTTCAATTTGCCTCGCATGAATTCGCAAGACAAGCCTAAGACTCAGAAACTTACGAGTTTGCAAGGCGTCGGTAAACCTCTTCTCGCTCAATTTCTGATGCTAAATAAGCTTGCCAAGCCTCTTCATCTAGCGTGTCATCCGCAGATTGAAAGCTTCGAGCGAGTTCGAGCAGTTTACTCAAAACTGATTCTGGATAGCTTTCTAGCTCTTGAATCATCTCTTCCTTAGTCATCGCTACCTCCTAGAGCAGCGTGCGAACGTCTGTTACGTGACCCGTCACCGCCGCCGCCGCCACCATCGCCGGACTCATCAGCAGCGTCCGTCCAGAGGAAGACCCCTGCCGCCCTTTGAAGTTGCGGTTTGACGAGGAAGCGCTGATCTGGCGGCCCACCAGCTTGTCAGGATTCATTGCCAGACACATCGAGCAGCCCGCATTGCGCCATTCAAAGCCCGCCGCTTCAAAGATCTTGTCCAGCCCTTCGGCTTCGGCCTGCTGTTTTACTCGCTCGGAACCAGGCACTACGAAGGCTTTGATGCCTTCGGCCACATGGCGACCCTTGGCGACTTTGGCGGCTTCCCGCAGGTCGCTGATGCGGCCGTTGGTGCAACTGCCAATGAAACACACGTCTACCTTAGTGCCCGCAATCGGTGTGCCAGGAGCCAGATCCATGTAGGTGTAGGCTTCCTGGGCGATCGCCCGGTCTTCTTCCGGCAGCGAATCAGCCGTAGGCACGACCTCACTCACGCCAATACCCTGACCCGGCGTAATGCCCCAGGTAATCGTCGGCTCAATCTCTGCCGCATCGAACACCACCACATCGTCGTATTCTGCATCGGCATCGCTGCGGAGGCTCGTCCACCAGGCCACGGCCTTCTCCCACTCGTCGCCTTTGGGGGCAAAGTCGCGCCCCTTCAGGTACTCAAACGTCGTCGCGTCGGGGTTCACATAGCCGCAGCGCGCGCCGCCCTCGATGGACATATTGCAGACGGTCATGCGCTCTTCCATACTCATCTGCTCGAAGGTCGTGCCTGCAAACTCGTAGGCATAGCCCACGCCGCCCTTCACGCCCAGCTTGCGAATAATGTGCAGAATCACGTCTTTGGCGTAGACCCCTGGTTTCAGCGTGCCGTTCACTTCTACTTTGCGAACCTTCAGCTTTGCCAGCGCCAGGGTTTGCGATGCCAGCACGTCGCGCACCTGGCTGGTGCCAATGCCAAAGGCGATCGCCCCAAACGCGCCATGCGTCGAAGTGTGGCTGTCTCCACAGGCAATCGTCATTCCTGGCTGGGTCAAACCCTGCTCCGGGGCGATCACATGCACAATGCCCTGGCTGCCAGAGCCGATGTTGTAGAAGCGGATGCCGTTGTCTTTGGCATTGCGCTCTAGCTCCAGCATCATTTCTTCTGCCAGGGGATCGACAAAAGGACGCGCCTGGTTTTCTGTCGGCACGATGTGATCCACCGTCGCCACTGTGCGCTCAGGAAACAGCACCTTTAGCCCCCGCTCTCGCAGCATGGCAAACGCTTGCGGGCTAGTCACTTCGTGGATCAAATGCAGCCCGATGAAGAGCTGCGTCTGTCCTGAGGGCAGCGTCCCCACCGTATGCAAGTCCCAAACCTTGTCGAATAACGTTCCTCGGCTCATGGCTGTGTTCTCTGTGGTTAATGTTCTCCCTGATTACACAATAGACAAGTCAAATAATCTCGTCCAATATATTTTTCTATACATATCGAGATCTAAAAAGTATTAGAGATTGAGCTATTGCTGAAAGTTAATTGAAAATCGTTTTTGAGTAACAGTATGCAAGTCAGACATTTTTGTTGAGCGGGCACCAGTTGTGAGACTATCCAGCTTCGCAGAAGTACCCGGAAGGGGCCCTGTCTAAATCTGAAATCTAGCCGAGGATAAAAATGGTTGATCGAGTCATCAACTCATTCCATCCAATCTTTTCCAATGAGGCTAGAGTTGTGAAGAAGTTGATACTGACTGAAATAAAATGCGATGGACTGTCAGATGGGGAAATAAAAAAACTGGTTCCTCGCTTTCGCAGACGACCTGTAGGAAACCCTGTCGATGTTACGAAAAACTGGAAGCGGTGGGGTGATCCGAAGGAAATTCCTGGCCCGCAACCGTTTAGCGAGATCCCAGATGAATTTAATGGCAAGATCTATTTGCGATCGCCCGAAAATCAGCCTTTGTTTGAAAGCAGTAAAGATATTTCGGCAAACGATTCCGGGGCAGGGCAGACTTCATTTGTTCCAGTTAACCCATCTACGGCAAGCGCCGGCATTGTTCCGAAACTGAGATACGTCATTCAGTAGAAAAAGAAGCATATTGAACATTTGAGACTAGCAAACGTCCAAATCTTGAATACGGTAGAGCGGATCATGAAAATCTTGAGATTGACTCGGGTCAAGTGCAAGGGACTATCAAGTGGCGAGACCTTGAAACTTCGCGCAGTACTCCGAACAGACTACCTGGGCAGCTCAGTAGAATTCACCCAAAATTGGCAGGCATTGGGTGCAGGACATGAAGGAATGATCCCTTCTACTGACTTTACTGGCAACCTCTACTTGGAGTCATCTCAAGGGGTTCGTCTTTTTGTGAGTCGTGACACTGTTTCTTATGCAGATATCGGGAAAAGGGTGGCGCGGTTTAACCCAGTGAATCCTTCAACAGCAGGAAATAGAATTAAGCCACGTGTGGAATACGATGTCCAGCAGGTTGTGCCGTTTTCTGCTCCGGGCCCTGTTCGCTACTTGTTGCGTCCTGTCTTTTTCCTGGTTGATCTGGTCGTGGGTCTGTTAATCACACTTTCTAAAGCTGCTGTCAGCTTGATTCGCCTGATTATTGACCCTGGCAATCGGCTGTTTGTGCTGTCGGATGACGATGAAGATGATGACACCGATCAAAAGCCGCCAGAAGAAAACATTCCGCAGTAAAAGCGTTTGTGGCGGTTGGTTCTAAACAACCAATAAGGGGAAAACTGGTGAAGCAGAGTATGCCCTTCTGGAAATTGCGCTGGCTTTTGAGTCGCAAGTCTCTGGGCAGCGCGATCGCCCTTGTCTTTTTGGGATGGGTGCTGGGCGATCGCGCTTTCGGTCGCCCCATCGCCGACAACAGCCTCGGCACAGAGTCTTCACGGGTCGAAGCTGTGTCTGGGATGAATTTTCAGATTCATGGCGGGGCACAGCGGGGGCGCAACTTATTTCACAGCTTACAGCGGCTAGATGTCGAGCGGGGCGGTAGCGTGTTCTTCGTGCCCGATGCAGGGGTGCGGACGATTTTGACTCGTGTGACGGGCGATCGCCGCTCAAATATTCGCGGCACACTGGGGGTTGTGGGAGATGCCAATCTGATTTTAATGAATCCCAACGGCATTCTGTTTGGGCGCAATGCGCGGCTAAACATAGCCGGGTCGTTTGTGGGCACGACGGCAGATGCGATCGCATTTGGTGATCAGGGCGTGTTCAGCGCACTACGAACAGAAGTGCCCGTGTCTTTGACGATTAATCCTTCAGCGCTGCTGTATCGGCAGATTGCGCCTGCGCCTATCGAGGTCTATAGTCGCCATCCCAGAAGTCTTGAAGATCCGCCCTTTTTCAGTTTCACAGGCTTGCAAACTGGAGAAGCGCAAAGCCTGTTGCTGGCAGGAGGAGGAGTTATATTAGACGGCGGCCTTCTCAGCACGTTAGGGGGAGCAGTTGAGATAGGCGGGCTAAGCCAGCCAGGGCAGGTCGGCTATCGCGTGCAACTCGGACTCAAGCGCGACGCGG
>NZ_DVEA01000265.1:0-54469 GCF_015295965.1 Thermoleptolyngbya sp. M55_K2018_002 | reverse complement strand
ACCTCGACAAAATGCCCCCCGAAGAACTCCAAGCCATCCGCCAACACGCCAAAGATTGGCATGAACAAAGTGGCTAATTCCGTAGTATTTGTCCTGATTTTTTCCTGGAGTGCTGAATAATCTGGTATTCCTCAGACGTTAGCTGATTATTACAAGCTGGGCACTCTGGAGTAAAAGATACATTGGCATAGAGGCTTACTCATGATTTTTATTATCCCTATCATTCTTGGTGCTGCGGCATTAATTGCAGGAGGAACAGGAGCTGTCGCAGGAGCAAAGGGAGTAACAAAAATCCGGGAAGCCCAAAAAATTGGCAAAGAGGCCCAGACTCGCTATGAAGAAGCCAAGAAACTCACTGAAGAGAAGGCTTTAGAAACACAGGCTATTGCAGAAGAGTATGCTCAACTCCAAATTCAGGTATATCTTGAAACTGTTCAACGCTTTGTTGACTTTATTGAGCGCATTGGTCAGCAAGTCTCACAGAGCGACATGAAATTTCTAGAGGGCATGGAAGGTTTTTCGCCAGAGCAGTTTCAGGAGTACAAAACCGCAGCACTGGAAGCACAACGTTTTGCTGCAGGCGGACTGAAGGCTGCAAGCGCTGCTTATGCAGCCGGGCAAGGAACAGTTACCCTTATAGGACTATTTGGTACAGCCAGCACAGGTACAGCAATTAGTGGACTTAGTGGCGCTGCTGCTTGGAATGCTACTTTAGCCTGGCTAGGCGGTGGCTCTCTGGCGACGGGCGGCGGTGGCATGGCGCTTGGTAGCGTAATTTTAGGTGGAATTACCCTGGGACCAGCTTTAATGATTGGCGGCTTTGTTCTGCGTGGACAAGGTGAGAAAGCGCTGACCAAAGCGCAACTTTATGTTTCAGAAGCAAATGTGGCAACTGCAAAACTTGCTGCATTGCAAGCATTTCTCAAGCAAGTGCAGAACCGAATTCAAGAATTGTCAGGTCTTGTGGTTTCGATAGATGAACGTGCCCTAAAAAGTTTGAATAAGCTTGAATCCAAGGTCTTTGTACGCAGAGGAATCTTTTTCAAGAAAACAATAAACTTTAAGCCTGAAGAACACGCTGAAAGCTTTCAGGAAGTTCTTCTCCTAATCAAGGCTCTGGTTGAAATCTTGAAAACTCCTGTACTGGATGAGAAAGGAGAGATTAATCAAGAGTTTGAGAAAATTAGATTTAGGTACCGCAATATTTAGTCGATGAATATGAAAGAGAAATCACCTCTAGATTTTGCTAAAGGACAGAACATTCTTCTCGTATCCAATGCTTTCAATGAAGTTATTCAGGCGTATCTAGAATGTAAAAGAACCATTGAGACTGAAACAACTAAGCGTCGAGAGATCGAAGCATGGGAGAAAACTAAGATTGCCGAAATCCAAGCCCACAGGGATCTGCTTATTGGATATCTTGAGCGATCCTTTGATGAACGCTCTCAGAACTTCAAGTCACTTTTTCAGCTTGCGGATCAAGCCCTTGCCAATGGCGATAATCAACAGCTGGCACTGACTCTGGATTCAATCATAAACTTGGCAAAAGCTAGCCCCTTTAAAGACTTAGGAGATTTATCAAAAGTTAAGGAAGCACTGAAAAGCCCGGATCACACTTGGGAATTGTAATAAAGATACAGATTGATCCTTGTGAAGGAGAACTAATGGAAAGGAAAGAGGTTGAGGAAATACTGCAAGAAGCGCTTGAGTTATTAAAAGAACATGATTCTTATTTATTTAGAGTAGACGCAAACGAAAGATCATTTACGCATAAGCTTGCGGGATATCTTCAGGCTGGTTTCCAAACCCGTAATCTAGAGTTGCATGTGGATTGTGAATACAATCGAAGCCAGGGAGATCATAAAAAGCTGATTCTGGAGCAAGAGATTCGAAACAGACTAAGCAAAGTATTAGAAGAGAGTGGTGGTTTGCCTGGCTATGATGACACGAACGCAAAAACAGTCTACCCGGATATTATTGTTCACAAAAGAGGGGACAATGAAAACAATCTTTTAGTTATAGAAGTAAAGAAATCGACTAATCAGCAAAGCACAGGTGAGACAGATAAGAAAAAGCTCGATGCTTTTCTTGAGTCACCATTTAATTATCAGCACGCAGTTTTTATTCAGCTCATTGTTGGCGGAGAAAAAGATCCAGATTGGGAATGTAAGTGGGCACCGTTTGATACACCTTCGCTCTGCTTGGAAGTCTCTGAATCGCCGTAATTAATCATCTTCTTGCTCAATCTTTTGCTATCCCAGCACCCGGCGCAGGCGCACCCCGCAGCATTCCTTCCGTACTCAAATCCTCATCCAGTTCTTCCCAGTGGATGCTGTAGCCGCCGCCGTAGAGTGTCCAGCGTTCCCGCTGCTCTGGGCGTTGCGCTTCGCAGTCAAGGATGCCACACCAGCGGCGCGATGATCTGCGTAATCAACCGACCTACAATAAGAGCAACCAGCTTTGAGGGACTCGAATGACCCTCCAGCAAACGAACAAATGAGTGACCGTGCGATCGCCCCCGGTTGACTGACAAAACTAATGGGCGACGTAGCAGTACGTGTGTATTTTGAACTCGATTCGATAGGCACGCTGCTGCCCACGATACGCACAGGGTACCGATTGACCCAGCCAAGTGTTCAAGGCATTGTAGAGAGGGGAGTTCACAACATCTATGCTTTTGAGTGGTATCTAAGCTTAGAACGCTGGCTCCACTCTCTCTCCTTAGATCTCTGAAACTACCGCACCGCAAGCTGTCTAGCAACTTCTAGACAACTTTTGTCAGTCAACCAAGAAACGACCACACCACAAGCTATTCAGCAGCTTCTAGACAACTTCTGTCAGTCAACGTCGATCGCTTCCCCTGCGGCTGATTTGGCGACTTCATATCGTTCTTTATCCGTCATCATGGGTATAACTCTATCTGTGAGATGCCCAGTCTTGTAGATTGCCAGTCGGTGGGACTGGGCTTTGATTCTCACTATGCTCTTTCTCACTATACTCTTATTGAGTGAGAGTATCCACGGGATGAGAGTTCTTGTTGAGTGGAAGTATTCACTCAAACCAGATAGAGATGAAGAGGAGTAAAAGCGATCGCCTCAGTTCTCCATGAAGGGAAGATGAAAAAAACTTTTTGGGTGTAAATTGGGTGTAGAAATTCGCAAAAAGTCTTAAAAGTCTTGATATACAAAGATTTTTATCAGCTTCCCAAGCTGAATGTCGTGGGTTCGAGTCCCATCACCCACTTTTGATGGCATCATCGCACCTACATGCCCATCTACATGCCCCACATGCCCCATCTGATACTCTGCTGGGATGCGATAGATTAGGGGTTGGGCCGACCTTCAATATCCGTAGCTTCCGAGAACCTGTACCTTTGTTATGAATCAAACTGCCGAACAAGAGTTGCGTCCTGAGGCGATCGCGCTCCGCAATGAATACGCCGCTCTGGATGACAAGCTATCCAATCGCTACATTGAGCTAGATCCCCAGGGCTATTTCATTATTTATGTGGATCGGGATGCCAAGCTGATTTGTGCAGACCATTTTTCTAACGTCATCAATGACAAGGGGCTGGCCTGCGATCCCGAAACTGGGGAGCCGCTGCCTTGTAACGGTTCTCTGAAGCGATCGCCCACGGCAATCTTTCGCGGACGCACCGCCAAGGAACTCTGCATCGAAATTTTTGAAAAAGCGCAGCCTTGCCCCATCAGCTATCTTGACCACGCTGCCTATTTGGGGCGCGAGTTTGTGCGGGCGGAACTGGCGCTGCTGTCTGGGCAGGACTATGTGCAAGATTAGCTGACAAGATTAGCTGATTAGATTCAGAGCAGATCATCAGATCAATTGAGGATCAATTGATCCCAGGTGACTCTGGAAATTTGGGAATCTGGCAAGCTAACCCACCTGCTCTACCGCCAGCATCTTATCCAGGCTGTCGGGCTTGTAGGAATTGGGCGGATAGCGGTCGAGGTGGCGATACAGCGTCTTGGCTCCAGAAACCCGGCAGGAGAATAGCTCCACGGCTGCGTGTCCATCGGGATAGAGGCGCACCTTGGGCGACAGGTCTTTGGGGATCTCGGTTCGCCACTGCCAGTTATATTTGGCAGGGATGCCCTCGATAAGATGGTGGTAGGCCCAGTTGCGGCGATCGCCCAACACGCCCAATTCCTGAAGCTCTCGTCGCAAGATCGATGCCAGCACAAACGAAGCCGCCGAGCGATCGCCCTCGATGGCTTCCATGACGTGGCCGAGCGCTCCTTCTGGACGAGGAACTTGAGCAATGTTGTGTTTCTCTTTCACAGCCTTTTCAAGCTGGGCTGTGGTGCCAAATTCTTCTGGCACAGCCCACACCACCCCAACCCCACTGCCCTCTGCTGAGCGATACAAATAGCTCACCAGGCGAAACCCCGGCTTTAGCCACAGCCCCGGCATTTTGATCAGCGGGGCAGCAGGGTTTACCGTGCTGATAAACCACTGTTCTTGCAGAATCGGCGAAAGGGTTTTGACGATGGGCGTTCCCGAAGAAAATAGCCCGCTTAGGTCATCGATGGATTCCGGCTCTGGCAAGTCGTCTAGCGTTTCTACCACCTTTGCCTGCTGCTCGGCATCAGGCAACGCCAGGGTCGTCTGCATGTATCGCCTGATTTTGAGGAGCGTGGCTAGGGGGAATTTTTGAATCGACATGATCCAGGGGCACCATTCCAAAGAGAGCAGGGGTGACCTGTTAGGCGGCTGAAGCTGTACCTAACCCATCATAATCAACCCAAATCGACATCTAACTCCGGGCAAATCGGTAGACGCAGGGATTCAGCGTAACCCGGATTAATAATCTCCGTAAAAACTAGCACCCTTAAACAGCCCTTGAACTTGGCTCCCTTCGTGGCAGCGCGATCGCCCTCTAGCCGATTCCAAGGGCTACCACCCCGGAGGGGCGACCGATGCCTGACTCGGCACAGCGACCGGAGCCTGAGCGGGTGCAGGATCAGACACCACATTGGTCGGAGAAGCGTCTGGCTGGCTGGGCGCAGGCCGGGGAACGGGTGTTGTGTCTGGCGGCGTGACGGGCAAAACAGGGTTGGCTGGGTTTGCGACGCTTGCAGGATCGGCAGCAGGGGTAGGGGCGATCGCCGTGTCTGGAGCGGGCTTTACCCAGACGACCGGACGTTGGCCAATGCCAATGCGGCCGGTTTCTTCCTGCATGACGCTGCGGGCTTGCCCTGCATCAAACTGGCGGGCAAAGGTTTCCTGGAGTCGATCCACGCGCTGCTCTAGTGCCGTCACGTCTGACTGGAGCTTGTTGAGTTTGTGCTGTTGGCTGATGTTTTGGGGCAGCAGCCGGACAATTGAGGCGATCGCCACCATCCCTACCACGACATTCACAGCTAACCGAAGGCTGGCTTCAACCGCAACCGACTGATGGGGATTGCGCCGCTGCCGGAGCCTGCGTCTTGGGCGGGGAGCCTGCTTGCGAACTGGCTCGACAGGGTAAAGCGGCGGGCGGGAGGGTTGAATCGCATTCATGCTAGCAGTTCATATAAAAAAACGGGGCGATTTGACCGGTAGCCCGGAATCTACCCCAATATAATCGCTATGCGAAGCTCTGGCACCTCTCGCGCCAAAACTTAAGACCCAAATTTGGGAGTTTAAATCTGGCGACCTAAATTTGGCGACCCAAACTTGGCGATCTAGGCGATCTGGCGATCTGAATCTAGGCGATCTAGGCGATCTATTTAAGCCTGACTATTAAGCCAGAAATCTGCAAGTCTGAAATCCCGGCAGGCTTGGGTGAGAGGTTTGAGTGAAACCTGAGAGGGCTGAGTCGCCGCGCAGCAGTGCCCAGCAGAGACTCAGCCCTAGCAGACTGATGACTTACTTATACAGCTCAGTCGAAAGCCGAAATGCCAGCACCGCAGGCAGCAGAGCAATCACCAGCGCTGTAAGAACTTGAGTATCTGACAAAGCCATTTTGTAACACTCCTAATAACAAACGACACGCCAATAAACGTGCTACTGTCCAACACTTTCGGCTAAATCGGGAGCATCGGGAACATCTTGTCACACAGTTTAATAATCTGTGATGCCGTTTGCAGCGGTTGCCCAGGAGATTGGGGCGAGAGATTGGAGCAGGAGATTGGGGCGATCGCCCATTCACTGTCTTGCCCAGTCGTTTGCTGCCTCTGCATATAGCTTCAGGACATTGCTTCAGGACATTGCTTCAGGACATTGCTTCAGGACATTGCCTCAATTGCCTCAGTACATTGCCTCAGTACATTGCCTCACCTGATGAATAAGGTAGAAGCATGAACTGAATAAATTGGAAACATGAACGCTGCTGACTGTTTCTGTGCAGGGTCGAGCGAGTTGGCCTATGGCAGGATGCGTAACTCAGGTGCGTGATTCAGAGCGCCAGATCAAGGCAGCCTGTTTCTACCAAGCACACCATTGCTTAACATTTCGTCTCAATCGCTTGATGGAGTGTTCATAAAAAGCTTCACGAAGACTTTAAAAACATGAGCTACTTTCGGGCTTCTGCAAAGATTCCGTGAAGACGTTTCTGCTGAACCTTTGATCCATAAGCGCTTGCTATATATTCCTGCACGAAAGGGTTTTTACGTATTTATGCGGTCTTCTTCCAGCAGGGTTGTTACTTCAAAAAGGGTTACTACTAATGTCTCGCTATGCATCTCCAGATTCGCTCCAAGACTCACTTAGCTCCGTTTCAATAGCGCCCGCTCTGCACGTACAAACACCTGATCGCCTACCCCACCCCTCTGTAAATCACTGGTTCAAGCGATCGCTCGATATTCTTGGCAGCCTAGTTGGGCTACTGGTCTTAGCAATTATCTTTGTGCCCGTGGCGATCGCCATCCGGCTCGACAGCCCTGGCCCCATCTTTTATAGCCAGCAGCGCTGTGGTCTGTTAGGACGCTGCTTTACGATTTACAAATTCCGCACGATGGTTCAAGGCGCTGATCGGATGCAGGATCAGCCCGATAGCGCCTCCGATGCGGCACAGGGAAAACCTTTTAATTTCAAGCGTGGCCGCGACCCGCGGATAACTCGCGTCGGCTGGTTTCTTAGAAAAACGAGCATCGACGAGTTTCCTCAGTTTCTCAACGTCCTCAAAGGCGAGATGAGCTTGGTGGGCACTCGCCCGCCCACTCTGGATGAGGTCGCAAACTACGCCGACCATCACTGGCTGCGACTGAATGTGAAGCCGGGGATTACGGGCGAGTGGCAGGTGAGCGGACGGTCAAAAATCGATGATTTTGAGGAAATTGTCAGGCTCGATTTGCGATATCAGGCGCTCTGGCACCCGCTCTACGACCTGTCGCTGATTCTGAAAACCATCCGCGCCGTGCTGTTTGGCGTGGGCGCAATGTAGAGCAGGGGCGATCGCCCGTTTGCCCGCCCCCTTACGGTCGATAGACTGGGAGCGTAAAGTGGAAGCAGCTTCCGGCTCCCAGTTCTGAATCGACCCAGATTTGACCGTAGTGCGCCCGCACGATGCGCTGACAAACCGCTAGCCCAATCCCATAGCCGTCTTGCGTGGTATCTCGCTCCAGCCGATAGCTGTCTTCAAAGATGCGATCGCGATTTTCAGCCGGGATACCTGGCCCATCGTCGCAGATGCTCACCTGCACCTTTTGCGTTGTGCGATGCAAGGCCGAAACTTGGATATGGCTGCCATTGGGCGTGTATTTCACGGCGTTGTCTAGCAGATTTACCAAGACTTGCCGCACCCGATCGGGGTCAGCATACACCGCAGGCAAATCGCTGGGGATATCCGTAGAAATGCTCTGCGCCTTGATTTGCAGCTTGGTCTGAAAATCATCTACCAGACCGAGGCACAGCTTGCCCAGGTCAAACTTGCGAGGCTGCACGTTGAGCTTGCCGCCAGTGCTGTTTGCAGCGTGGAGCGTGTCTGTAATCAGGCGGTCAATCGTCTTCGCCTGCGTGCGGGCATGTTTGATGAGCTGACTCATGGTTTCTGGGGTCAGCCGCGACTCGGCGTAGATTTCTCGCATACTGCTGCCCAGTTCCAGCGTTTCCAGCGCAATGGAAACCGCCGTGAGGGGATTTCGCAGGTCATGGGCCAGCATCGCTATGAGTCGGTCTTTGAATCGAAGCTGTTCCTGAAGTTCCTCTTTTTCCTGATTCAGCCGAAAAATCTCATCCGACAGGCGAATTAGCTCAGCCGAATAGGTGACGGAATTGGGAACTGGCAGCGACTCTATCGCCATAGGCAAGGGCGACGTGGAACCGAGGCTAATCCGGCTTTCCTGGGCAGACTGTTTCCAGCGCGACCACCAGCTATCGATCTGGGCGATCAGGTTGCTGCCAGCGAGGGTTTGGCGCGGCTCTGGGTAAATTTTGATAATGGCCGGCGTGGCAATCAGGCGAAAATGCTCGGCCAGGTGCGGCTGCTCCCCCACATCTACCACTTGCAGGTCGAATGGATAGTCTGCCGCTAGCTCTTTGAGGCGACTGCGAATCTGCCGAATCTTTTCGACGGAGCTAGGGCGCTTGTCTACAAACAACAGCAGTTGCAGAGACGGTTCGGCGCGGTCGGGTGGAGTGGATAGGGCCTCCATATCGGCTACATCACAACGGATGGGATCGGGCGAGCAAACGGAACGTCGGTAGCGCTGTGTTTCAAGTAGGCTGGCTGGAGTTTAAGGAAGGCAGTTGTGAGCTAAGTGCAGGGTAGAGTGACTTTGGGGGCGATCGCCAGAATAGCCTTCTAGCGCAGTTCACAGCTTAGGCATGGCTAAGAATTGTCAGGGGAGACACGCCATAAATGCAGCAAATGCAGCCCGCACGCCTTGTGCAATGCAGCATACACCAAATTACTAAATATTTTAACCTTTTGCAGGGTGGCTCAGGGATTGATTTTCAGCTAACTGTTCGCGCGAACTCTTGCGGAGCAGGACATTTCGACGCTTTACTGGGTGAGGTTTCTTGAATGGCGACTTGATTTTTAGCTGGCACAGGTCATGGGAACAGAAATTGCGAATCGAGGATATCTGGCACTGCCATCGAACGGCGCTGGGCCGGGGGTGGTGGTGCTGCAAGAGTGGTGGGGATTGGTTCCCCATATCAAAACGGTAACGGATCGCTTTGCCGAAGCGGGGTTTGTGGCGATCGCCCCCGATCTGTACGACGGCGAAACGACTACCTCACCCGACGAGGCGGGGCGGCTGTTTATGGCGCTCAACATTGAGCAAACGGCTCGTAAGCTCGAAGAAACCCTCCAATACTTGCAGAGTCACCCGGCAGTCACGGGTGATCGCCTGGGCGTGGTGGGCTTTTGCATGGGCGGCCAGTTGGCGCTGCTGGCGGCGACCCTGAGCCAGCGCGTGGGCGCAGTGGTGGATTTCTACGGCATCCATCCCAACGTGCAGCCCGATTTCTCGAAGCTGCGTGCGCCCGTGCTGGGTATTTTTGGGGAAAACGACGGGTTCGTGACTCCAGAGGCGGTGCGATCGCTAGAGGCAGCCATTCAACAGGCGGGTGGCTCTATCGAAACCCACACCTATACCGGAGCCGACCATGCCTTTTTCAACGACACCCGCCCGGAGGTCTATCAACCCGCTGCCGCTGCTGATGCCTGGGATAAGACGCTGAGCTTTTTGCGGCGAGAACTGGCGACAGCCTAGCAGAGGGCAAGGGGTCGTCTAGAAAAGCATATTAAAAGAAGCACATTAAAAAGCCGAGTCCCACAGAGCTTAGCCTGGGGCGCTCGGCTTTTTGATCGATTCAGGGTGTGCCAAAAGACGGGCTAGGAGACAGAGACGGCGATCGCCACGAGACCGCCCACCAGCACCAGTGCGCCAATGCCAGCAATGAGATAAATCGTCTGCTGTTTTTTGCTGGGTGGCTCAGCGGTATACATTTTCGGCTCAACGGCAAAGTTGTTCAGGCGACCGCCATCTTCTGTGGTGTAGCGCATGCACTCAATCCTTTTTCCTAGATATTTATTAATCTTAGCAACTAGTTATGTGCATACTCCGGCATTCCTTTAGGGAAGTTTAAACATTGGATGGAGTTTAATAAGCCTAAAAAGCGCCACAAGAGATACCCTGCGGCGCTTTGACTAGAGTGTTGGACGGACGGAGTGGGGGCGATCGCCCGCTGCTAACCGTCTCCCGCTTGGGGAAGAAACTCTTGGGGAAGAAACTACATTTCCGTCACCCGGATGGGCTGAGGAATCACCTTGGTCAGCACCGCGTAGAGAATCGCCGCCGCAATAATTCCATTTAGCGGGCCAATGCCGATGCCCGCAGTGCCCGTAAAGTAGGCAATGAGCGCAGCAGCAATGTACGAAATCACGCCAGCCCAGTTGAACGCAGGCAGGGGAGTATCCAGCGAGGGAAACTGACCCCGGTGGCGCAGCCAAAAGTCGGTCATGATGATGCCCCCAATGGGCGGGATCAGCGTGCCTAGCAGCAGGAGGTAAGTGATCAGGTTTTCATAGATGCCCGTCAGCGCCAGCAGCAGCGCAAACAGTGCCCCGCCCAGCACAAAGGCATGGCGCTTGGTAGTGCGGAAAAAGTTGGTTCCCGCCACTGAGAAGGCGTAGATGGTGTTGTCCTGGGTCGTCCACACGTTGAGGATCAGCAGAACCAGGCTACCCAGCAGCAAGCCTTGCTTGGCCATCGCCGCGATCAGGTCTTCGCTGCCATAGACCAGGGTGGTAAAGGCTCCCGTAAACACCAGCAGCCCGTTGATAAAGAAAAACGCCAGAAAGGTACTCCAGATGGCGTTTTTGGGCGTGTCGGCAAAGCGGCTCCAGTTGGTAGATTGGGTGCCGCCGGAGATAAAGGTAGACATCACCGTGGCGATCGCCACCCCAACCCCCATCTGCTGGGCGGGCTGCAAGCTGGCCAGGTCGCCTGCATCGCCAAATCCTCGAATCAGGCTAATCGCCATCAGGATCAGCATTGCGGGCACAGCGATACGGCTAAGCCAGTCCATCGCCGTGTAGCCGATATAGGCAGTGACGCAAAAGGCGAAGGTAAAGAACACCGTCAGGAAGACCTTCATTCCGTCTGACAGTCCAAACTGCTTCGTGAGCGCATCGGCGATAAAGGCGTTGGTCACGGCATACCAGCCGATTTGCGTAAAGCCCAGCACAAAATCGACCCAGCGAGAGCCGACATTGCCAAAGCTGAAGCGCGACATGAGAACGGTCGTCAGCCCGCTCCGCTGGGCGATGTAGCCCATTGCAGCGCAGTAGGTTCCCAAAAGTAGGTTGCCAATTAGCACAATAGCCAGCATGGTGGAAAAGGGGAACGATGAGCCAACTAGCCCACCGGCAAACAGCGTGGTAGAGGTAAGCGCAAACCCCATTAGCAGCGGGGCCAGCGACCAGATGGGCTTGCGGGCCTCGAAGGGCACCGCCGAAAGCGGATAGTCTTCCCCGGCCTGACTGCGATCCACATATTGTGAATCTGACGAAATACTCATACGACTTCTATTCCTCCCCGCGTAGACTCTATATTTATAAAGCTTTTATGCCGGTATTCTCGGTTCTGTGTTCAGGAAGAGAGGTATTGTAGGTTACAAATTTCACTTCCAAGGCGATCGCACTCATGATTCCTAGCGACATCACGACGCTTTTGATGACCCTGTTTGGCCCTGCGGTGCAGGCTGCCGAGCCAGAATCCTGGCAAGTCGAGATCGGCAACTTGCGCCTGCTGGTGCTGCTTTCGGAAGACCAGAGCTGGCTGCGATCGCTCGTTTCGATTGATTCGGCGCAGGCGGCTGCCCCCTATCTTGCCCAACTTCTGGAGGCAAATTTCGATGAAACCCAGGAAGTTCGCTATGCCCTCTATCAGGGCGTGCTGTGGGGGGTCTATCAACATGCCCTGGCCAGCCTGACGGTGGAAGATTTTCGAGCGGCGATCGCCCGCCTGGTGTCTCTGCAAGAGCGCGGGCTAAACCCCAGCTTCGACCGTCTGGCCGAAGCCCAAATTCGCCAGATCATTCGCGCTGCCAAGCAGCAAGGGCAGTCGATGGAGACCACGCTGCAAACCCTAGAACGCTTCTATGCTGAGGGCATGATGGGCAGCCTGGAGGCGGGGGCTGCCGAGCGTGACCAAACGCTGGGCGCGTGGCGCTATCAGCTAGAGCGGCTGTGGGACGAAGAATAGCGGAAAGCACCTGGGGCAATGAGTGCCAGAATATGTCGTAATGTGTCGTATTGTTAAGGAGTAATCACTGACGCAACCGTGACTCACACTAGAGGCGCAACCAACGATGGGACAGCTTGAACGCCTGCTGCTGATGGCAGAAGATGAACTGACGCAATACAGCACCGATGCCCGCAAGATGGAAAAGCTGCGGCAAAAGATTGCCCTGTCGGTGTCGCGGGCTGAGCAGCAGCAGATTAAGGAAACCCTGCTGGCAGAAATGCCTACGAGCGGCCTTGCCAAGCTGGTGGAAACTCAGCGTCAGGCCGTGGCGCTGCCGCTGTGGGGCATTGCGGGGCTGGGCCTGCTGTTGGGCATTTCGTTTATGCAGCCTATCGATTTTTTGGCGACGATTGTTGGTGGGGCGGGGGCGATCGCCGTTCAAAAGTGGGGCTGGTCGCTGCAAGCCAAGCGCCTGCTGATCAACACGCTGGAAGAGTTGGAGCAGCGGATGAAGGGCGGTTAAGGGGGCTAGGACAGGGAGATCTGCTGGAGCTTGGATTTTAGAGTTGGCAAAGGGGGCGATCGCATCGGGAATTGCTCCAGGTGCTGCTGTAGTTAAGCATACTGACGAAACCGCTTTCGTGAATGAGGTACTGGAAAGACTGGTCTAGTAAGTAGCCAAGTGTGGCGATCGCTCTCCTGCTCGGTTGTTGGCTGCCAAACTGGCCGCGTCAGTCAGGGATCGCATCATACCCCGCCAGAGTGGAGTGAACGCTGTTCTGGCAAGCTCGACTGACGAACCCAATTGTTTTTATAAAAATTCGACCCAAATGCCGCGCCGCCGCTCGGTGACAGAGCCACGCAACGATTCTAGGACTTATGCAGTTGGACGATTTTTCGCGGGTGCAGCGAGAAATTATCCAAAATCCAGAAAGCTTATTGCAAGTGCGTCAGTCCTGGATTTTTGAAACTGGAATCGAGCCTGAGCCGAGTCCAGTCCTCAGAGCCTCGTGGAGGCGGCGGGAATCGATGAATAGTTTGTGCCACCCGGAGCCACCAAAGCTCTGGTGAAGCCAGTGTTTGTCGCTCCTGCTAGCCCCTCACGTCAGCGTTGTAAAGCAATTCTCCGCATCGGACGAACGCGCAGAGGGTCTTTATTCTCCCTGGTGGAGAGGAGAAATGATCATGCAAAATTCAGCTTCATCGGAACGCTATCCCCAGCTTTTCGCAGGTTTAGTGGCCCTCTCGCTGGCCCTGGTGGGCAGCACGTTTATCGGCGCAACGGCCCTGCGCGACGTGAAATCCAGCAATGATGTGATGGTGGTGACGGGGTCTGCCAAGCGGCCCATCCGCTCCGACTACATCATCTGGCGACTGTCCGTATCCAGCCAGCAGCCAACGGCTCAGGCAGCTTATCAGGATTTGAAGCGACAGACTGAGCGAGTGCAGGCTTATCTGCGCGAAAACCAGGTGCCTGCCGAAGCAGTCACCCTCAGCGCGATTGAATCTTACTCGATTCCGGAGGTTGCGCCCAACGGACGGGAAACTGGGCAAACCCTGGCCTATCGGCTGACGCAGCGGTTTGAGGTGCGCTCGACGGAGGTCGATCAATACACCACGCTGTCACAGCAATCGACCGACTTGATCAACGAGGGGATTAATCTGGTGTCGGAGTCGCCGCAGTATCTCTATACCGAGCTGAGCAAGCTGCGGATTGAGATGGTGGCCGAGGCGACCAAGGATGCCAAGGCCCGAGCAGAGGCGATCGCCCAGAGCGCAGGCAACCGCGTTGGCGCAGTCCGCAGTGCTGAAACGGGCGTGTTTCAAATCACCTCGCGCAACTCCACCGAGGTCAGCGACTACGGCATGTATGACACGTCTTCGATCGAGAAGGACATTACAGCCGTGGTTTCGGTGACCTTTGGGATTGAGTAGGTGGCGTGTGAATCAGGGGTTGGGCTAATTGGGGGCATCTGTCAGCGCCCGGAGGATAGCAAAAACGATGCGCGTCCCCAGGTCGAGGTCATGGCGATCGCGGTTGGCCAGTGCCACGACCGTCGTTGGCTGCCCCTGCACATTCGACAGGTAAAACGCGCCCGTGACATAGCCCGGCCCCGCGCCATTGTGCCCTGCGACCGTGCCGTAGGGCAACTCCAACCCCAGACACAGCCCCAAGCCATAGCCAATTTTGCCGATCTGGGGATGCTCGAAATCGAACACCTGGATCGGCTCTCGCATTTCGCACACGCGCTCTGGCTCCAGCAGCCTGCCTGCAAACAGTGCGTCTATGATTTTGCCCAGCTCGGCAGCGGTGGAGATCACGACCCCATGCGACACCCAGCCGGGATGATAGAGCAGCGCGACGTTTTGCAATGCGTCTCCAGTTTCGTCCCCAGTCAAGAGCTGGCTGTAGCCGGGGGTTAATCCATGCGCTTGTTCCAGCGTTTCAGCGACGAAGGTGTGTCGCAGCCCCAGCGGGTGAAAAATCCACTCGTGCAGGTATTGCGGCATTGACAGCCCTGTTTCCTGGGTCAAGATCAGCCGCAGCAGCAGATACCCGATGTTGGAATAGGCCCAACCTGCGCCGGGTGAAAAAAGCTGTCCCTGGTCTTGCGCTACCCGGAGAAACGTCTCCGTTGTCCAGGCCTGCTGGGGATGCGCCTGCAAATCTTGCACATAGGCGCTGCCATCGCCATAGCCGGGGATGCCGCCTGTGTGGCTCAGCAGTTGCCGCAAGGTCACGGGAGATTCGACGGTGTAAGGAATTTGGGCGAACTGCGGCGCTAGCGATGTGTCCAGATCTAGCCGCCCCGCCTGCACCAGATTCATTGCCACCGTCGCCAGCAGCGGTTTGGTAATACTGTAAATATAGAAGCGGGCATCGCTGGGCAGGGGAATTTGCTGCTGGAGGTCGGCATAGCCTACGCCAGCTTCCAGAAGGGTTTCGCCGTTGCGGAGGAGGGCGATCGCCGCTCCTGGTGTCTCTGCCTCTCGCAGTTCCCTCTCGACCGTTGCTCTGACCCGTGCTTCAAGGTTTTGATGGGTCATTCCATACCCCCCGTCCTCACTGTGCCTGCCCCCCCTTGAACTTCCCTTGAACTTCCCAACCTCTGCAATGCTAACTTCTACCGACTTTCGCGGACTGCTGGGCGATCGCTTCTACAAAAACTTCTTCCCCATTCCCGCCACCAATCAGTTTGTCACGGGCAGCCTCGCGCCGCCGTTTGAGCTGCTGGATGTGAAGAGCGATCGCAAGGTGCGCCTGTCGGACTATACGGGCAACCGCAAGCTCAATGAGCAGGCGTGGAACCGCCCGGTGCTGCTCTATTTCACACGGATTTTTACGGAAAAGCAGTATTGCCCGCTCTGCTATCCGCATATTCTGGAGATGAACGAGAAGTACGAGGCGTTCACCCAGCGCGGCGCAGAGGTGCTGATGATCACTAGCACGGACGAGCGCCAGAGCAAAATTGTGCTGCAAGATCTGGGGCTAAAAATGCCGCTGCTGAGCGATCCCGAATGTCGCGTGTTTCGCCGCTACCAAACCGGGCAAGCATTAGGCGCACCGCTCCCCGCCCAGTTTTGGGTTGACCCCGCCGGAAAAATCCGCTTCCGTCACCTGTTCTCGTTTCTGGAGCCAAACGCCAGCGTCGAGCGACTGCTAGTGGCGCTGGAGCGGCTGAAGGAGCCGGAATCCTAGACGACTTTTGGCAGACAGCGCTCTAGATGAACTTGCCAGAAGCTTTTCAGATGCTTGGACTGGCAATCTAAAATCGCCAATCTAAAATCTAAAATCCAGAATCAATCTACCCCCCCCTTGACCCTTAAAACCCTTGCTACATGGCTACTTCCGCAGTTCCGCTTTCGATTGGTGACCCGGCTCCTTGGGCAGCCCTCCCTTCGACTGCCCATCCGCAGCACTACGGCGATTATCTGAATGGCGATCGCACGGTGCTGTTTTTCTTGGGTAGCGCCAGCAGCCCCGAAACTTCGGCAGCGCTGATGGAATTTGTGTCACTACAAGCCCAGTTGCAGGCGCTGGGGGTGTCGGTTTTGGGGGTGAGCATCGATCCCCAAGACCAGGCGCTGAGTGAGCTGATCGAGCGATCGCCCCATCTCGACCTCCTGTGGGATTTTGACGGACAACTCAGCGCTCTCTACGGCGTGTGCCAGATTGATAGCAGCGGCGGCATTGTCTACGATCCCACGACCTTTGTACTGGATGAGAACTTGCGGATTGTTGCCATTATCCCGCTCGATCGCCAGGTCAGTCATGGGGCGATGGTGATGGAGCAGTTGTCGCAATTGCCGCCGCTCTCGCCGCCAACTCTGGTAACGGGACAGGCTCCGGTGCTGCTGGTTCCTCGCGTCCTGGAGCCAGCGTTTTGTCAATTGCTGATGGATCGCTACGAGGCAGAGGGCAGCGTTGATTCTGGCTTTATGCAGCAGATTGGCGATCAGACGGTGGAAGTGCTGAACCCGTCCATCAAGCGACGGCGGGATCTGCGAATTACTGACCCTAGCCTGATTGGGCAAATTAATCAGCGCATTTGGCGGCGGATTGTCCCAGAAATTGAGAAGGCATTCTATTACCGTGTGACCAATTTCGAGCGCTATCTGGTGGGCTGCTACGATGACCAAACGCAAGGGTTTTTCAAGCCGCACCGCGACAATACAAATGTCGGTTCTTTGCATCGTCGCTTTGCCATGACGTTAAATCTTAACGAGGGCTATGAAGGGGGCTATCTCAGGTTTCCCGAATACGGCTCTCAGCTTTATCGCCCGGTCCCCGGCGAAGCGGTGATTTTTTCCTGTTCGCTGCTGCATGAAGCAACGCCCGTGACGCAGGGACGACGATTTACGCTGCTGTCATTTTTCTACAACCAGGACGATGCCAAGCTGCGGGAAGCCAACAAGCAGCATGTCGTTTTGCGATCGCCCACCGCTGGGGATGCTCAAGCTGCGTCCGCCTCCAACAAACCTGCCGGGTTTGGGACGATCAGTCCGCGCAAAAAACACTAGCATTCAACGCTAACGTCTAAACGCCTCAGAACAGGTCAAGTCCCATAGGTTAGACCAGATTAAACCCCAGGAGATCAGGTCACGGGCTGCGGCTGCGGCTGGAACTGGAACAGCGAGTAGACCACGTTCCGGCGGATGTCGGTCATCATATTCAGGAATAGCTCGTAGCCTTCGCTCTTGTATTCGATCAGCGGGTCTTTTTGACCATAGCCGCGCAGGCCGATGGCTTCGCGCAGGGCTTCCATCTGTTGCAGGTGTTCGCGCCAGAGCGTGTCGATCTGCTGGAGGATGAAGAAGCGCTCGGCCTGGCGCATCAGCCCTGGAGAGGCGGCATCGACCTGGCCTTCTTTGATGTCGTAGGCGATGCGGGCCTGTTCGTGCAGGAAGGTCTTGATTTCCCCCGCAGAGAGGTCTTCAAGCTGGCTTGGCTCCAAGTCTGCCAATAGGTAGACGAACTCTTTGACCTTGGCCACGACCTTGTCTAGCTCCCATTCTTCCGGCGGCAGTTCGGGGTTGATGTAGGCATCCACGATGTCGTCCATCGTCAGTTCGGCATACTTAATCACCTGCTCCTTCAGGTCTTGCCCTTCTAGCACGCGGCGACGCTCGGCATAGATGGCGCGGCGCTGATTGTTCATCACCTCGTCATATTCAAAAACCTGCTTGCGGATGTCGTAGTAGTAGGTTTCGACTTTCTTCTGTGCGCCTTCGAGCGATCGCGTCAACATACCCGACTCGATGGGCATGTCTTCTTCCACGCGGAACATATTCATCAGCCCCGCGACGCGCTCTCCACCAAAGATCCGCAGCAGGTTATCTTCCAGGCTGAGGAAAAACTTGGTGGAACCGGGGTCACCCTGCCGACCCGCACGGCCGCGAAGCTGGTTGTCAATCCGGCGCGACTCGTGGCGCTCTGTGCCAATGACGTGCAGCCCGCCGAGCTTCACCACCTCGTCATGCTCGGCAGACGTGTGGGCTTCGTACTCGCGCTTCACCAGGTTATAGGCTTCGCGCAGCTTGAGGATCACCGGATCGCTGCTGGGCGCTTTTTCCGATGCAGTCGCTAGCTTGTCTTCGGCCTCTAGCTCAGAGAGCGATCGCTCGCCATACTGCTGCACTGCAAAGTCCACCGCTTCTTTAAGCAGCCGCTCAGCTTCCTTGGAAATCGGCACCGGGAACAGATCCGCCGCCACCTTCCAGGTCTTCTGCTTTTTGCCAGGGGCAAAGCCCTGCCCACCCGATCGACCGCCGCCTGCCCCGGCTCCACTGATGGCAAAGGCGGCCTCATCTTCTGGCTGCACAATGCGCGGCATCAGGTATTCCCGCACCTTGAGCCGCGCCATATAGTCGGCATTGCCCCCCAGAATGATGTCCGTACCGCGTCCTGCCATGTTAGTGGCGATCGTCACCGTGCCTTTGCGACCGGCCTGGGCGATAATTTCCGACTCGCGTTCTACGTTTTCGGGTTTCGCGTTCAGCAGGTTGTGGGGCACACTTAGCTGCGACAGATAGCTCGACAGTAGCTCCGACTTTTCCACGCTGGTCGTGCCCACCAGCACCGGGCGACCCATCTGGTGCATCTCGGCGCATTCCTGCGCGACGGCCCGCCATTTGGCGTTTTCGTTTTTGTACACCACGTCCGACAGGTCAACCCGACCCGTGGGGCGATTGGTGGGCACGACTGTCACTTCTAGCTTGTAGATTTTCTCAAACTCGGCTTCTTCGGTCTTTGCCGTGCCCGTCATGCCCGCCAGCTTGGGATAGAGCAAGAAGAAGTTCTGGTAGGTAATCGTCGCCAGGGTTTGGGTTTCTGGCTGAATTTCCACACCCTCCTTGGCCTCGATCGCCTGGTGCAAGCCATCGCTCCAGCGGCGGCCCGGCATCACCCGCCCGGTAAATTCGTCCACAATCACAATTTCACCATTGCGAACGATGTAGTTCACGTCGCGAATAAAGAGTTCGTAGGACTTCAGCGCCCCGAAGATAAAGTGTGCCCAGGGATCTTTGGGGTCGAACAAGTCCTTCACGCCGAGGCGCTGTTCTACCACCTCAAAGCCCTCGTCGCTCAGCAGCACGTTGCGCTGCTTTTCGTCTACTTCGTAATAGCGATCGAGTTCTTCCTTGAGCCGATCGAGTTCGCGGTTAAGCTGGCTGGCTTCGGCTTTGTTGCCTTCTTGCAGAGCAGCGGCGATCGCCCCCTCCACTTTCTCGATTTGCCGCTTCACGCCCTGACGAACCTGCCACAACTCCCGCGCCACCTCCGACGCACGGGTATATTTCTCGTTGGGGCGATCCACCTGCCCCGAAATAATCAGCGGTGTCCGCGCTTCGTCAATCAGCACCGAATCCACTTCGTCGATGATGCAGAAGTTAAACGGGCGCTGCACCACCTCCTGCATCGACGTGGCCATGTTGTCGCGCAAATAGTCAAACCCCAATTCGCTGTTGGTGCCGTAGGTAATGTCGCAGTCGTAGTTGCGCTTGCGCTCGATCGGGTTCATCCCCGACTGGATCAGCCCGACTGACAGCCCCAAGAAGCGATGCACCTGCCCCATCCACTCTGCGTCCCGGCGGGCCAGGTAGTCGTTTACCGTAATCACATGCACGCCCTTGCCCGACAGCGCGTTGAGATAGGCAGGCGAGGTGGCCACGAGGGTCTTTCCTTCGCCCGTCTTCATCTCGGCAATCTGTCCATCATGCAGCACCATGCCGCCGAGTAGCTGCACGTCAAAGTGGCGCATTCCCAGCACCCGCTTGCCCGCCTCCCGCACCACCGCAAAAGCCTCTGGCAGCAGGTCGTCCAGGCTTTCTCCTTTCTCAATTCGCTGCTTAAATTCCGCCGTCTTGCCGCGCAGCTCATCATCCGACAGTGCCTCCATTTCTGGCTCTAGCAGCTTAATTTCTGCTAAATCGGGCTGATATTTCTTGAGCTTACGGGCGTTGGGGTCTCCCAGCAGGGCTTTCAGCATGGTGTCAATGGGCGATAGTGAAGGAAGAAACTTACAGGTTCTAAGGCCTAACGTTCATTGTAGCGAACTAGGGAATGAGCGAGATGTCTGGACAAGTGCCCCCTGCCGTGCGGGGTCTAGAGATCTAGATTCGGTATCCGGGGGTCAGTGCAGTGGTTCGGGATTAGGTTATAGAATGCGGACACCCGCCCCAAGGTTAACCCCCTCACCTCATACGCCATACTGATGCCATACTGACAATCTCCTGCTCATGACCTTTGATTTTGATCTGTTTAACCTCGATGCCTGGAATGCCCTGCTGCTGCAACTGCAATCCCTGGGCGTAGACTTTGGGCTGCGATTGCTGGGCGCGGCGATTATTCTAGTCGTGGGTCGCTGGCTGGCCAAGCAACTCCGCCGCCTGATCAAGCGGCTGATGACCCCGACCACGATTGACCCCAACCTGATTGCGTTTACCAGCAATCTGGCTGAATACGGACTGACGGCCTTTGTGATTTTGGCAGTGCTGGGGCAACTGGGTATCCAAACCACGTCGCTGGTGGCGGTGCTGGGGGCGGCGGGTTTGGCGATTGGGCTGGCGCTGCAAGGGTCGCTGTCCAATTTTGCAGCGGGGCTGCTGATAGTCTTCTTTCATCCGTTTCGCGTTGGCGACTGGATCGAGGGCGGCGGCGAATCGGGCTTTGTGGAAGATATTCAGCTTTTTACAACGGTGCTGCGGCGGCTGGATAACAAGACGGTGATTATTCCCAATAACAGCCTTACTGGCGGCAATATCATTAACTATTCTACGAAGGGCATTTTGCGGGTGGATCTGGTGGTGGGCGTTGCCTACCACGAAGACATTGACCGGGTGAAGCGGGCGATCGCCGAAGCGCTAGCCCAAGATGAACGAATTCTCAGCGATCCGCCGCCGATGATTGGCGTTTTGGAACTGGCGGAAAGCAGCGTAGACTTTGCCGTGCGCCCTTGGACGAGGGCTGAATACTACTGGCCCGTCTATTTTGCCGCCTACGAAAACATTAAGAAAAAGCTGGATGCTGCCGGGATTACCATTCCCTTTCCTCAGCGCGATGTGCATCTCTACCCCGCACCCAAGGCTGAAGCCGTATGATCAGAGGCCCGTCCCCCATTGTCGCTGCGGAGCAAAAGCCCAAGCTCTCAACCCTGCGGCGATTTTTGCAATATTTCGCGCCCTATCGTCAGGAAATTCCCATCGCGCTACTGCTGGTGATGCTTGGCGCAACCACGCAGTCCATTGGACCCCTGTTGATTGGCTGGGCGATCGACCACCTCATCTTGCAGGGCAACTGGCCGGGGCTAGCGCGGCTGCTGGTGCTGCTGGTGGTGATTTACGTGCTGGGCGTGGTGGCGATTCGGGGACAAATCTGGCGCATTGGCAACATGATGCAGCGGGTGCTGGGGCAACTGCGGCAGGACTTGTTTACCAAGGTGCAGAGTCTTCCGGTCAGCTTTTTTGACCGCAGCGAGGCGGGCGACCTAATGAGCCGTCTGCTAAATGATGTGAACACGGTGAATCAGGCCTTTGGGCTGACGGTGCCGCAAATGCTGGGGCAGACGTTTAGCCTGGTCGGCATCATCATCGCCATGCTGTCAATGAACCTGCAACTGGGGCTGCTGAGCAATCTGGTGGTGCCCGTGATGATTTTCACGACCGGGTTCTTTTCGCGCTGGGCACGGCGGCGGTTTCGCGTGGCGCGGGAGACCATTGGCGAACTGTCGGCCAAGCTGGAAGAGGACATTAGCAGCGTGCGCGAGGCGCAGGCGTTTAACCGGACGCAGCTGAATATTCAGGAATTTGATAGCCTGAACGAGGCCAATCGCCGGGCCAATGTGCAGGCTGTGGCCGTGACCTCTGCCTTTTTGCCATCGATTGATTTTCTGAATACGCTGGCGACGGCGGGCGTGATGGCCTACGGCGGCTATCTGGCGGTGACGGGGGCGATGTCTGTGGGCGTGGTGACGGCGTTTTTGCTGTATGTGCAGCAGTTCTTTCGCCCCATTCAAATTCTCAGCCAGTTTTATACGCAGGCGCAGTCTGGACTGGCGGGATTAGACCGAATCTTTTTGCTGCTGGATGAACCTGTGACGTTGCAGGATGCGCCGAATGCGACTGAGATGCCGCCGATTCGCGGAGAGGTGCGGTTCGAGTCGGTGTCTTTTGGCTATACGGAAAATCAGCGCGTGCTGCAAGAGGTGAGCTTAGTCGCAGAACCGGGACAGATGGTGGCGCTGGTGGGGCCGACGGGCGCAGGCAAAAGCACGATCATTAACCTGATCCTGCGGTTTTACGACGTGACGGAGGGTGCAGTGAAAATCGACGGCATCGACGTGCGCCGCGTTACCCAAAGCAGCCTGCGCCGCCAGATTGGGATTGTGCTGCAAGATAACTTACTTTTTAGCGGCACGGTGGCGGAGAATATTGCCTTTGGTGCGCCCAATACTAGTCAGGCAGAGATTGAGGCGGCTGCCCAGACTGCAAATGTGCATGAATTTATCACCTCGCTGCCGCAGGGATATAGCACGCTGCTGGGGGAGCGGGGCGCACCGCTGAGCCAAGGACAGCGGCAGTTGGTCAGTATTGCGCGGGCGGTGCTGATTGATCCAAAAATTTTGATCCTGGATGAGGCGACCAGCAGTATTGACACGCGCACTGAGGCATTGGTGCAAGAGGCGATCGCCCGATTGCTCCAGAACCGCACCAGCTTTGTAATTGCCCATCGCCTCAGCACCGTGACCCAGGCAGATCAGGTCCTCGTGGTTCAGCAGGGGCAAATCGCAGAACGGGGAACCCACGCTGAGCTGATTGCCCAAAAGGGTATCTATGCAAACCTGTATGCGCTGCAACTGGGCGCAAGTTAGCGCAGCAGAGCCCGCTGGCGAGCGGGAGTGGTTGGGCGGGCGGGTTGCTGGGCATTGTAGGCTTGCCAGAGCGAATCAGCCAGTTTTTTGGAGAACTGCTCTAGGTTGAAGCGCTGCTCGGCCAAAAGGCGGGCGCGGCGACCCATTTCGCGGGTTTCTTTGGGATTGTCCAGCAGGTAGGCGATCGCCCTTTGCCAGCCATCCACATCGCCTTCCTCAACCCACAGCCCAATTCCTTCTCGCTCCAGATCCACACCCACATAGTCGCTGCGCGTCATGGCGATCGCCTTCCCCATTGCCATCGCCTCCGTCAGCACCGTTAGACCAATCGCATTTTTGAACCTGGCTTTTTCCTCCACGACAGGAATCGCTACCGCATACGCCTGCTCATAGAGACGAATAAAATCTCGCCAGTCAATCATGTCTCGCAGGATAGATACATTACTGGGCAAATGCGCCTCGGCACTGCCGACCGCTCGCTGCTTTAGATGCTCGAGATCAATCTGACCAGCCCCACAAATCGTTAAGCCACAGTCCAAGTTTTCAAACGCTTTGACCAGGGTTGGATAGTCTCGATAAGACTTTCCAGGGCTGAGAATAAACCTCTCCCTACCAGCCTGTTCAGCCGCCGATTCAGTCAGATTGTCAGGCCGATAAAATCTCAAATCTGCACCCCATTCAATCAAATCTAGCTTTTGCCTGGGAACTCCAAAATCTTCCAAATCCCTCAGCAAAGATTCACTCAAGCACAGAATCTTGTTATTGCCTTCAATAAACGTTTTCACAAACAGCTTCCAATGAAACGCTTTTGTGCGAGGAGCCTGATACCCAATCGCCACAATTGGCTTTTTCAGAAACCCCAGAATGCTCAGAAAAGAAAGAAGTGTTGTGGTTAAATAATGCGCCGAATAGATTACATCATAGCGGCGACAATTTGCCAACAATCTAAGCTGCTGATCCAAATCTCCAAAAATCTTCAGCTTGCCACTGATTTTTTTGAGAAAAGCACTTCCTTGAAAGGGGAGAATATCAACTCTAATATCATGATGAGTCAACGAGTCGTAGCCCCAAAGATGCTGAGACGGAGCGTTTCCATGCTCCTCTTGGAGCAAGTTCAAGATTCCAAGCAGGTCATAGTTATTGACTAAAATTGCCTTCATGATACTCTTGACAATTGCTAGCAGTCGCGTTCGTTAACAAATCCTCGAATAGACAATGGGCGAGTGTAGTCATGTCCAGCTGTCAAATAGAGAGTCTCAGAAACTTGGTGATAGAGATATCGAGTCGCTAGCCTTGAAAGATGCTTTAGCTGCATGGAGAAATCTCCAAGAACTTCGATTAATACACTTTGGAAAATTTAATTTCTGAATAACAGAAGACTTAACTCACATTTGAAAGCTGTCGCTGTCCTGACTGTGGAGTAGCCAAAGCTGGTTGAGTGATTCCAGCAAAAGCTAGCGTCCACTCAAAGCGTCGCTGCAACCATTCTTCTTGAGTATTTTGTTTTGCAAATTCAACAGCTTGGACTGCCATGTCCGCTAGCAAATCTCTATTCTTGCTGTAGTATGCAATCTTTTGAGACATTTCTTCGATGGACGGCCAGGCAACTGTGTCAACCGCACCAGTGGCTGAAAGATCTCTGTAGTAGTAGGTATCAAATGCAAGGATTGGAATCCCTGCTGCCATCGCATCTAGGGCGCTGCGAGGCGTGTCTTCATTGAGCGGTGCTGCTAACAGCAGGTGATATGAGTAAAGCTTCTCAAAAAAGCCCTGGTTAAATGGAAGTGCGCCGTGGAAAATGACTCTTTCGCTAATTTTCAAAGATTGTGCCAGACGCTTTAGTTCTTCTAGCTGCTCACCGCTACCAATGACGTGAAATACGACATCGCATCCGAACTGGTGATGGGCGATCGCCACGGCGTGAAGGCACCGATCAACTCCCTTGTAGGGCGTTAACCGTCCGAAGTAAACCACCTCTAGAGGCCGCCCTTGATCTTCTAGATTTAGCAACTTTTGAGCCAGCCGATCCCTTCCGATAATGTGATGCTTGCTATGCGCCGCGTCTAAAAAATTCTTCACATTTGGCTTGCCGCTGCCAAAATCACGACAGAGCTTTTCGCCCTTTAGCAAAATTAGTGAGCAGATTTTGGACGCGCAGTGAACTTGCAGAACCCGAAAGCTGTCGTAGATATATTTGCAAAGTAGATAACTCTTGAGTGACCAATTCCCTGTCTTATAGCTCATCTGAGCCGTATTTCTGAAGTCAATGTCTACGACGTAAACTGTCGGTTTCCTAAAAAATCGACCCAGCAGTGTCGCAATAAACTCCATCGGAAACCAGATGTTTGCAGCCAAGCCAGTATGCAACAGATCGCATTGCGAAATCAGATTTTTTAATCTGTTTGAAACCCGAAATAGCTGAAAAAACTGCTGAGCTTTGGAAGATAAATCTTGAACTCTATACAGCGACTTGAATCGAATTCTTGCTTCAGATTCATCCACAACTGATAGCCATTGCTTCCTATGAGAATACTCTTCATCACTCATCTCAACCAGCCCAACCACAAGATGATTAAAGACGGGCGAAATCTTTTCTCTTAGCAGCATTAAGTGCTTCACAAACGCACTCTCTAATGCAACGGTTTGGGAATCCAGCCTGTAATAGTAAACAGGCAAAACCATCAAATAGGTCTTGGAATCTGAGTTTCTCATCCGTTCAAGTTTCCTAAAGCGTTTAACCGCCAACTTTCTGAGCGATTTTTTCTTGAGATTTGTGGGCTTGATGCGAGAGTGCAGAAAGGTGAGGAGAGCGATAGAGATTCAGCTTTTGCTTGAGGACGAGCCAAAAGAAAGGAAGTCCCTCAATCAGATAGCGTCGCCATAGCCGCCGGGGTTCAGACAGCAGGCGATGGAGCCATTCCAGGCCCGCCTCGCTGATCCAACGGGGCGATCGCTGCTTATAGCCCGCCTCAAAGTCAATGGCTGCGCCGATTGCCAGAAAAATACGAACATTTGGGAGCTGATGTTTGTATTTAGCAATCCACTTTTCTTGCTTGGGGGCCCCTACGCCAACGGCCAAGACCGTTGCGCCGGAGCGATTAATCATGTCGATGATCTCGGCGCACTCTGTCTCATCTCGCTCAAAGCCAAACGAAGGCGAGTAGGCTCCCACAACAATGTCTCTGCCTGCTTTGGCATTCATCCGCTGCTGCGCTCGATAGGCAACTCCTTCACGGGCACCCAGCAGAAAGATCCTGATATCTTCGTTGTCTTTGTGGTGCTGACAAAAATCCGGCAATAGTTCAGAGCCAGAAATCTTTTCTCTAATTGGCGCTCCCAAGAAACGAGACACATAATATAAAATTTTGCTGTCACAAACTCGATAGTCTGCCTCTTGATAAACCCGATAGAAATCAAAATCTTGTTCTAGTTTGATGAGGTGATCGACGTTAGGAGTAAACACAACGCCAGAGTCTAACAATTCTAGGAACTCCTGCTTAGAGAAATTATGTATTGAAATGCCCAGGATTTTAATTTCCCTTAGGGCACCAAACCCGTTACCAAGTTTCATGGCTAGTGATCCTGACGCTTAATGAATGACCAGTGTGAGTGCCTATCGGCTGGATCAATCAACACGCTTGAAGTCGATCAATGAATCGACTTGAAAGTGTTTCAAGACGAGCTAATAAGGTGAATAAACCACAAATTAATTGAGCTTGTAAGTATTGATCGTAACCTTGTGACGAGATTTTTCAGGAGAAATTCTATAGCTGTAGCTATTTCGGGCGATCGCTCTAAAAATGATTGTTAAATCAAACAAAAAGTATTGGCTGGAAGGATGATTCAAAAATGCAAACCCTGATGATTGAGAGATGAGCTATGACTGCAAACTAACAGCGGGTGGTCTGAAAAAGATCTGAAAATTCGGCAGATGTGTAAGGCAGGGTAAGCTTCTTCGACAGCAGCGGTTGCCACCAGAAAGGGTGCGCGAGATACCATTCCACGGTGCGCCGAAGCCCCGTCTGCCAGGTTTCCGCAGGTGTCCAGCCGAGCTGGGCTTTGATTTTGGTTGCGTCAATTGCATAGCGGCGATCGTGCCCTGGACGATCTTTGACAAAGGTGATTAAGTTGCGACTGGGGCGCACTGGCAGTTGGGGCGCAAGTTCATCCATCAGGTCGCAGAGTGCTTGCACCAAGTCCAGGTTCTTGACCTCGTTGTTGCCGCCGATGTTGTAGACTTCTCCGGGGATGCCGCGGGTCAGCACGGCTTCTAGAGCGCTGCAATGGTCGCCGACGTAGAGCCAATCGCCATATACAGGCAGCGGCCTGCCCAGCAGAATGTTGATGCACATCAGCGGGATCAGCTTTTCTGGAAACTGATACGGGCCGTAGTTATTCGAGCAGTTGGTAATCAGCGTCGGCAGTCCGTAGGTGTGGTGATAAGCCCGCACAAGGTGATCACTGCCTGCCTTCGATGCGGAGTAGGGGCTATTGGGGGCGTAGGGCGTAGTTTCTGAAAAAGCCGGGTCGTTGGGACCGAGACTGCCATAGACCTCATCCGTGGAGACATGGTGAAAGCGGTAGTGATCGGGCTGCTGCTGCTCGTTCCAATGATCCCGGAAGGCTTCTAGAAGCGTGAACGTGCCGAGGACATTGGTCTGCACGAATGCCGCAGGGCCAAAGATTGACCGATCGACATGGGATTCTGCTGCAAAGTGGACGAGAGTGTCAATCGCTTCTTCTCGCAGCAGTGAATCAAGCGAGGGGCGATCGCAGATGTCTCCCTGCACGAATCGGATATTGTCTTCTTCAAGGAGTGACTCTAAATTTTGCAGGTTGCCTGCATAGGTCAGGGCATCGAGAATGACTAGGCGATCGCCCGGATAGGCCCTGTGCCAATGATGCACAAAGTTCGCCCCAATGAATCCTGCGCCACCTGTAATCAGCAGACGGCGAGTAACTGGTAGATGCACGTTATCCTGAATGGCTTGACTCATTTTTTAACCTTGACATTTCATCTTGATATCTGAACAAAAGAAGTCATTAACAAAATCGGTGTTTTCCCCATTCAAATCCTCTGCGTTACCTATGCCGTGCTACTGGCAAAGCTCAATATGACAGTCATCGCCCACCATGAACCGGAGGGCCTTTGGGCGCTGCGGTGCGGCTTTGATCTGAACCCGTTGACCGATTACGCTATCTACAATGCGCTGGTGAATTCCAACAACCGCAGCACCTTCCAAGACAACGCTGTGTTCCAAATCGGCATCGACTAGTTTGACGCGATCGCCAATGCTGCTGTACGGGCCAATGAAGCAATTCTCCAGGTAGCAATCCCGACCAATTACAACCGGGCCGCGGATGGTGCAGTTGATCACCTGAGAGTCTGGTGCAATCTGGACACGACCGCTAATTTTGCTGGCGTTGTCGATGTTGCCCTCTAGCTGCGTACAGAGGCAGTCGTCCAGGATAATCTGATTTGCCTCTAGCAGGTCGTCTTTTTTTCCGGTATCCAGCCACCAGCCCTGGATTTGCAGCGCTTCTACCTGCTTTTGCTGATCGATTAAGAATTGAATTGCGTCGGTAATTTCCAGTTCGCCCCGGGCAGAGGGCTGAATGCTGGCGGTCGCCTCATGAATCCGTGGCGAGAAGAAGTAAATCCCCACCAGCGCTAGGTTAGACGGGGGATGCTTGGGCTTCTCGACCAGCCGCAGCACGCGCCCTTGCTCATCGACCTCAGCGACCCCAAACGCGCTGGGGTTTGGTACGCTGCATAGCAGGGTCAATGCGTCCAGTCCCCTCGCTTGGAAGCATTCCAGAAACAGGCCCAGTTCCCCCTGCACCAGGTTGTCTCCCAGATACAAGACAAACGGCGAATCTTCTAGAAAGGGCTGCGCTATCTTAACCGCGTGGGCCAGGCCGGCGGGCTGTTCTTGGAGGATGTAGGTAATGCGAACCCCGAAGCGGCTACCGTCGCCCGTCTTCGCCCTTACCTCTGCGCCCGTTTCTGGGCTGATGACGATGCCGATGTCGGTAATGCCCGCAGCGGCGATCGCCTCAATCCCGTACCAGAGAATGGGCTTGTTGGCCACAGGCACCAACTGTTTTGCGCCAGTGTAGGTGAGTGGACGCAGGCGCGTTCCTTTACCGCCGGAGAGAATAAGCGCTTTCATAGGAGTGGGTATAAAGTTCAGCCAGCATTTTTTTCAACGATTGCCGCCAGTGGGGGGGATAGCCACCCAGCACCGCAGCGGTTTTTTTGAGCGACAAGACCGAGTAGGCAGGACGCTGTGCGGGCGTGGGATACTCCGCCGTGGAAATTGGCACAACCCGCTGCACCTGGAGCGGAAACCCAAGCTGACGCGCAATTTCAAAAATGGCTACCGAAAAGTCGTACCAGCTTGCTACGCCGCTATTCGTAAAGTGGTAGGTTCCCCAGAGCGATTCCTGGGAACTGCCATTGACAGGGGAACTGCTCTGCACCAGCAACCCATTCGGCAAGCCCTGATGCACCCGATCCGAAGTCGCACTAGAGCGCGATATCAAAATGGCGATCGCCTGGGCCAGGTCTGCCGCCCAGGTAGGAGCGCCCACCTGATCCGCGACTACACGAATCTCTGGGCGATCGCCCCCCAGCCGCAGCATGGTTTTTACAAAATTGCTCTTGCCCCAAGTGCCGTAGACCCAGGCCGTGCGGAGAATAATATGGCGATCGCAGGCCTGCCGAATGCCGATCTCCCCTGCCAGCTTGGAGCGTCCATAGGCGCTAATGGGCCCGGTCAAAGCAGCTTCCTGATAGGGCATGTGGGACTGCCCATCAAACACGTAGTCCGTTGAGACATGAACCAGCGATGCACCAATGCGGCTTGCAATCTCCGCCAGCGTTGTGGGCGCTTCCGCATTAATGGCGTGGGCGAGTTCTGGTTCGCGTTCTGCCTGATCAACGGCTGTGTAGGCGGCCGCGTTCACGATCACGTCCGGCTTGCATTCATAAACGGCCTGATAAATTCGGCCGGTTTGTGTGAGATCTAGGCAGCGTCGATCCAGGCTTTTAACGGTTCCAATGCAGGGTAACTTTCGCTGCAATTCCTGTCCCAGTTGTCCTGCGGCACCGATTAACAAAATCGAGGTCATGGGTATACCTCCGCTATCCTCAATGGCTGTCCTGCTTCATCCTTTGCAGACAGGATCGGCGGCGACTGGAGCGGCCAGGCGATCGCCAAATCGGGATCATCCCAGCGAATGCACCGCTCGTGCTGCGGCGCGTAATAGTCCGTCGTTTTATACAGCACCTCTGCCGTTTCCGACAGCACCACAAAACCGTGGGCAAAACCAGGCGGAACCCAAATCTGGCGGCGGTTTTCAGCGCTTAACTCCCAACCCACCCACTGTGCGAAGGTGGGCGATTGTCGGCGTAAATCGACCGCAACATCAAAGATGGCTCCCTGAATCACCCGGACTAGCTTTCCCTGGGGCTGCTGAATCTGATAGTGCAGCCCGCGCAGCACGTTCTGCATTGAGCGAGAATGGTTGTCCTGGACAAACTGTGCGTCCACACCGGTCTTATCCCTAAAAACCTGCTGATTAAAACTTTCGTAAAAGAAGCCCCGGCTGTCGCCAAATAGACGAGGCTCAAGAATTAAAACATCTGAAATTTCAGCCTGCGTAATTTGCATAGTGCTGCGCCCTGCTTGCCTGTCGATAACGGTCGTGACCGGCCCACTTTTTCTAGGTAAAGGCTGTAGATAAAAAACTCTGACACAGCGTTTACGATCAACGCTTGCTTGAAACGCTGTGCTGCTAATCTTCAGCAGTACGAAGCGTCTCGCGGTCGGTGCGAATCCATTTGGTTTGCGGACGGAACAGAAATGTGACGTAGAGCGGAATCTTCCAAAGAATGTAAAACGGAACAGCAAGGATCGCGCTCAGGGGCACGAGCGATCGCCCGAATCGATACCACCCCAACAGCACAGCGGCTAATAAAAACGCGCCCGCCAGTGCCGAAACCACCAGAGGTAAGATTGTTCCGCCCACTGCAAAACCCGCTATGGCAGCCAAAACCGATGCTGTCCAAAGCAGCACCAGCAGCGCCAGCGGCGGAACGGCCAGATCTAGTGCCAGCATCAAGAGATCGAGCCGCCGCTGATGGATCGCCGCCCTCAACAGGCAGGGTACCTGCGTCCTCAAAGTTTGCAAATGACCATGCTCCCACCGCGTCCGCTGCTGCTTGGCAGACGTGCGCTGAGACGGCAAACAGCCCCCAATTTCCGCATCTGCACACAAGAGGGGGGCAAAACCCGCGATCGCCAAGTCAACTGACATCTGCATATCCTCAACCAAGTTTCCGCTAGACAGCGACACCTGGCGAATCACTGACCACGGAAAGGCCATACCCGTACCCGTCAGCCAGCAGGGAAGCCCGAGCTGGGTCATTCCTGCGGGACGAACCAAATTTTTGAACAAGAAGGCTAGAGCAGAAATCAGATCTCGCTGACTCGGAGCCTCAGGGGTCTGCATTAGATAGACCGCCTGAACGGGACGATTTTCTTGGAACGCCAACTGAGCAATTCGCTGAATGCTACCCGGACGTGCTACGCAATCTGCATCTACAAGAACAACGACATCTGGACGCACAGCTTCAAGATGCCTCAGACCATAGTCCAGCGCATAGCCCTTACCAAGCCGATCTGGGTCTTGGCGCTCGATCACGTTCACTCCAAAGGAACGAGCGATCGCCGCTGTCTGATCTGTGCAGTTATCTGCTACGACTAAAACCTGCTCAGGAGAATCAACCTCGCGGATGAGGTGATGCAAGCAATCTGAAATACCAAGCTCCTCGTTGTGAGCAGGCATAAGAACCATAAACTGGAACGAGCGATCGCCCGCTTCCACATCGCTTCGTACACCAGACCACGAATCCTCATCTGAACACAAACGAGGCAGTCTGCCTGATGACTTCTGCGAAATCCGTAACGCCATTACACACTCAGTGAGTAGAACGGCGCAGGGAATCAGAACGACTCCAGACAGCAGAAGCAAGACCCAATCAGTGATGATCATAACTGCAACCCTGGAGCAACAGAGGAGCTTCAGTGAATACACTTAGCTCTGCTCGAATTTATTCTTTAGGCAACACCTGATTTTCGCAATATCTACACCTCAGATTCACGTAAACTTCATATTCAAGAATTGATGACTGTGACGCAGGCGATCGCCTCTCTCCAAGAAGCATCGGGCTAAAATCCCATGAATTCAAGCGTCTTGTGGGCTAGAAATGTTTCCGTGAATACACCGAGGACACTGCTGCATGGCTTTGTTCTAGATCATCAGCTTTACAGTTTCTACGTTTCAAGTTCATGTAAACTTCATAATTCTGAAAAGTTCTCTGCCAGGCCAAATCCCAACCCCTCGTCTTTATCTCGCTCTGAACTGTTCACATAAAACATAATTTTGAAACACATAGATTGAAACACACAGAACTTGCACCGTCGGCCAACTTCTCGCCTTAGTGTTGTCCGGGACATTAATGCAGTGCTGCGATATGTCACAATCATGTGAACTTCATTTTTTTGAGTGCATCGCTGCTATGAAGATTGCTTACCTGATGAATCAGCATCCCTACGCAAGCTGCACATTTATCCGTCGAGAAATTCTGGAACTGGAAACGCAGGGAATTGACGTAACCCGTTTCTCGATTCGCAAGCCAGAACTAGCGCTGACCGATGCGGCAGATCAGCAAGAGTTTCAAAAAACACGGTTTATTCTAGGCTCTAAATTTGACCTGCTGCTGAATGCGGTTCGCGGGGTGATGGGCCGCCCTCAACGATTTCTCGCTGCGCTGCGACTAGCGCTTAAAACGGGCTGGAAATCGGATCGGGGGCTGCTGGTGAACCTAGTTTACTTAGCTGAGGCCTGTGGATTGCTGCGCGGCTGCATGGAAACGGGCATCGACCACGTACACGCGCACTTTGGCACGAATGCAACCGCAGTGGCGATGCTGTGTCATGCGCTAGGCGGGCCGTCCTATAGCTTCACGGTTCACGGCCCCCACGAGTTTGACAAGCCAGAGGCGATCGCCCTCCCTGAAAAAATTCGCCACGCTGCCTTTGTCGTCGCCATTAGTTCCTTTACCGAAAGTCAGCTTTTTCGCTGGTGCGACTATCCGCAGTGGTCAAAGATTCACATCATCCACTGCGGCGTAGATGACTTATTCTTATCGCAGCCGTCTGTACCGCTGCCGCAGGAGTCTCGCTTTGTCTGCGTGGGGCGGCTGGGGGAGCAAAAGGGTCACCTGCTGCTGCTGGAAGCGGTGAGCCAGCTTGCGGCAGAGGGATTAAGGTTTAAGGTCGTCCTGGTGGGCGATGGGCCGCTACGGGCGCAGATTGAACAGCGTATCAATGCGCTGAACCTGCACGACTATCTGGAAATCACGGGCTGGGCGACCAATTCGGAAGTGCAGCAGCAGATTTTAGCGGCGCAGGTGATGGTGCTGCCCAGTTTTGCCGAGGGGTTGCCTGTGGTGCTGATGGAGTCGCTGGCGCTGGGGCGACCCGTGCTAAGTACCTATATTGCTGGGATTCCTGAACTGGTGGAGCCGGGAGTCTGCGGCTGGCTGGTGCCCTCAGGTTCCGTAACTGCGCTGGCGGCGGCGATGCGCCAGGTCTTGCAGACACCGCTGGCAGATCTGGAGCGCATGGGGCAGGCTGGCGCAGCGCGAGTGGCTCAGTCCCACAGCGCCAGGGTAGAAGCGGCGCGGCTGGCGGCGTTATTCCAGCGCTACGTGACGCATCCAGGAATTGCAGACATGGCAGACTCTATACAGGAACGGGACTCTAAGAAACGGGACTCTAAGGAACGGGAATCAGGGGCGATCGCCCTTCCTGGCAATCTCGAAAAAGTTCCTAGTCAGATTTCAAGTCAGATCTCGTCTTGAGGATATGCCAGACCCCACTGGCGACGCATCTCGTCCATTGTTTTTTGAATGGCCAGCGTCTCGTCTAGTGGCATGATCCTGCTCTCGATCTCGCCGCTGCGAAGACAGCGCATCACCTCGGCGGCTTCATAGCCGTAGCCATTCCCCGCGTATGGCTCCAGAATGGTTTTGGTTGGCTGACGGAGTCGCTTGAGGAACGGATCGCCGAATTGCAGATAGAGGCGTTGCAGAAGGGAATTGTCTCGAACAGCAGATGCTACGGCTTGTTTCAGGCCGGAGGGACGATTCCCGCCTGAGGCTTGGCTTGAGCCATCGCCCGCCGCCGCAAACGTCGTCACTGAAAGCTGATGCGGCTTATAAAACGGTGCATGAATGCGAATTTGTCCGCGAGTGCCTGTAATCACAGCTTCGTTGCTGGCGTAGGTTCGCAAATTTGCCGACAGCATCGCCAGTTGCCCGCTCGCATATTTCAGCAAATAGCTGGACTGTTCATCAACGCCCGTGGTGGCGATCGCCGCCTGACTGACCACGCTCTCCGGTTCCCCCACCAAAAAGTACGCCAGCGACAGCGGATACACGCCCCGATCCAGCAGCGCCCCGCCCCCCAGTTCTCGGTTAAACAAGCGGCCGGACGGGTCAAACGCAGCCGGATAGCCAAACTCCGCTGTCAGCGTACACACTTCGCCAATCGCCCCGCTTTGAACCATCTGCCGGACGCGCTGCACCAGCGGCAAGAAGCGCATCCACATCGCCTCCATGCAAAAGAGATGCTGCTTGCGGGCAAACTCAATCACCTCGCTGGCTTCCCGCGCATTCATTGCAAAGGGCTTTTCGCACAACACAGGCTTGCCTGCTCCCAGACACAGCAGGCAGTCGTCGCGGTGGCGGCTGTTGGGCGTGCCGATGTACACCACATCCACCTCAGCATCCTGAACCAGTTCCCCATAGCTGCCGTAGGCCCTGGCTATGCCAAACTCTCGGGCAAACTGCTGGGCGCTAGAGGGGGTACGCGAGGCGATCGCCACCAGTTGCGCCCCCGGCAGCGGCCGCAGCCCCTCGGCAAACGCCCTGGAAATATAGCCCGTACCCAAAATACCCCAGCGAATTGTGCGCGATGGTGCTTGCATCTCAGAAATTTAGCGCGAGAAATTGAGTGCGAATTGGAGTGCGAACCTTACAGCGGGACTTTAGTGCGAGAAATTGAGTGCGGGATTCTAATGCGAAATTCTAGTGCGAAATTCTAGTGCAGGATTCTAGTGCAGGACTTTACTGCGGGCTTCTAGATGTGAAAGCTGCGACTTTCGCTGTGGACATTGGCTCCAATTGGGGCTGTTCCCGCGTCTCTGCCCCATCGCTGGCCCAGGGCATCGGCGCAATTGGCTCAAAGGTTGTGGTGAGCCGATAGGTTCGGCTAGTTTCCATTGCGTTTTGAATCGCCAGCACGATTTCGTTGTTGTGCAGCGAAAAGCGGGGCGACAGGCGACAGGGACGACCTTCGGCGATCGCCGCTGCCATCTCCGCCACGCCACGAGCAAAGTCCATCTGCTGAGAACCCTTGTAGTTAAACCGTTTGCCCCCTTTTCTCAGCAGCGGGTAGCGCTGTTTGATCGGACTCATAAAGGCTTTGCGGCGCAGGGTCACCATCTGCTGGATATACACCGGGTCTTCGTAATACCAGCAGTCGTGAATGCCCAACACGCCGTCGTCGCCAATGATTCGCAGCCCGTGGTCATGCGGGGCCACAATGCCGCAGGTGAGTCGCGCCACCACGCCAGAGGCAAACTTGATGCAGGCAACGGAGAAATCGGGCGCGTTCACCGCCAGCGGCACGTCCGTTTCCTTGTCGGGAATCAGGCAGGAGGAAAACGCCGTCACCGACTCTGCCGGGCCAAAAAATGCCGTGAGCCACGTCACGTAATAGCCTGCGTGTTCCAGCGTGCAGCCCACTTCAAATTCGTCCTTGTAGGGCCAGGGCACGCCCGATTCGCTGACCCATTTTTGGTAGGGCATTTTGTGAACCAGTCCGTCGTCCATTTCGGCATAGACCAGGCGCACCTTGCCGATGCGATTTTCCCGCAGCGCCCGCCAAACGGTTTGCGCCGTTTCGCCCAGCACGCTACAGGGCGCTGAAGCAATCAGCAAGCCGCGTCTTTCAGCCAGTTCAACCAGTTCGGTTGCGTCTGCCATGTCCATCGCCAGCGGCTTTTCAGAATAGACGTGTTTGCCAGCGGCCAGGCAATCTCTGGAAACCTGGTAATGGCTGCGGGGATTGGTGAGGTTGAGGACGATATCCACGTTGGGATCTTTTAACAGATCGTCGAACGTGTCATATCGAGGGACGGAATGGTATGCAGAAAAGCGCTCGGCACGTTCTGGAACGCGATCCATCACGCCCATCAGCTTGAGTTCTGGATGTCGCTGCAAGGTTTTGAGATAGTAGTCTGCAACGAATCCACAACCAACAATCGCAATCCGCATTACACCCTCCACCGCTAAATATTTAAGTTGAGCTACGCTCGATACACAGAAAAAACAGCTTTTTTGAACCGTGTCTAGCTTTTGGAATGATGAGAACCATTACCACTGCTGAAATTCCCAGAACTGCCATTCAGCAGGGCGCGGGCGGGTTCCTCTACCATGCGGGCCTGTCGCCGCAGCGGGCGCGGATGGGTGTTGTAGTAGCCCAGAGAGGCGATCGCCCTGAGGTTGGGATGATTGGCAACCACACCTAGACTCGGTAGGCGATGGACGCTCAGGGATTGCAGGGCTTGCATAACGTGCGATTTCTTAGCCTGACAAACGCTCACCACCATGAGAATGCCGTCGGTATTTGCCGAGATGAACTCTGCATCCGTCAATCCCAACAGGTGGGGTGCGTCGTAGATCACCAGGTCGTAGGTCTGATGCAGCCTGAACATGACGGTCTGCATGTGTTCTGATGCCAGCAGCCGGACGGCTTCTAGCGAGGGTTGCCCAGCAGTCAGCGCGAACAGATTGCGGACGCTGGTGGGTTGGATCAAGTCATCAGGCTGCACCTCACGCAGCAGCACATCGCTCAAGCCCGTCTCGTTCTCCAGCCGCAGCCGTCGATGCAAGTCGGCGTGGCGGAGATTGCTGTCTACCAGCAGCACCCGCTTGCCCATGCTGGCAACGACCTGGGCCAGGTGCAGGGCGATCGTGGTTTTGCCCTCACTGGGCGAGGCAGAGCAAACGGTGATCGAGCGAATTGGCGCACCGTCTGACATAAAGCAGAGGTTGGCATAGAGCGAACTGAAGGCTTCCTTGAACAGAGAAGAATCAAGGCGATCGCCCGTTGCAGTTGGCTGAACCTCGGCTTGTAGATGGGCAGCGCCAGCGTCGTAGGGCACCACGCCAATGACTGGCAGATCGATCGCGTCTTGAATGTCCTCTGTTCTAAAGAAAACGTTGCGGAACTGGTCAAGTAAGATAGCCGCCAGCAGCCCCAGCAAAATCGAAGCGCCGATCGCCCCTAGCAGTTCTCGGTTGCTCTTGGCAAAGGGAATTGGGCGACCCTGCCCGTCTTTCGGCAGCGTCGGGGGCGATACCAGTTCCCACGGCACCTCCGTCTGAGCCGATTCAATCTGAAAGTTTTCGCGCTGGGTAAGCAGTTGATCCAGGCTGCGGTTGGAAATCTCAAGCTGCCGCAGGATTTCGCTGTATCGCCGCGAGACAGCAGGAAGCTCCTGAAAGCGGTTTTGCACCTGCGCCTGGATGCCTGCAATTTCGGCGCTGCGGGCCTGCAACACGCGAATCTGGTTGATAGCCGCTACCATTTCTTCGATTAGCTTGAGCCGAACAGAGTTCTGGAACGCCTGCACGCGGGGATTGCCCGTGCCCTGCCCCAGATTTTGCCCCAAGATGCGCTGTGCCTCCTGCGCCATCAGGCTCGAAAGATTGCGCTGCTTTGCCCGCAAATCCAGCATAATCGGGCTTTCTTCGCTAAACTGTGCCGACTGGGTGGCGATTTCGGCTTCTAGCTGCTGCATCTGCTCTTGCAGCTTCAGATAGCCCGGTTCTTCGCTGAGGGCAGACGCGGCGATCGCCTCCTCTGGGGTCAGGTTCAACTGTTGCCGCAGCGAGTTATACAGCGTTACCTGTTCCCGCAAGAGTTTGCGCGTTTCCCGCTCCTCTGCCGCAATCTGGCTCACCTCTCCCGACAGCAACGTTCCCTGCTCCTTAGGGTCAACCAGGTTATATTCCTCTTGCAGCGCTTGCAGTTGGTCTTGCAGCGAGTTCACCCGATTTTGCAGTTCTGGCAAGCGGTCTTCAACGAATTTAATGCCTTCGCTGTAGCGGGTCTTGCGGTCTTCCAGGCTGTATTGCAAATAGCGATTCGACGTTTCCCGCAGCACCGTCGCCACCAGTTCGGGGTCGGAGTGGACATAGCTGACGCGAAGAATTTTGGTCATATCCGTGTTCATCTGCCCTTTCCGCTCCACCGTCAGCCCCCGTTGGAGCATCCCCACGTTGAAGGCTGGATAAGACTTTTGCACTTCCTGCACGATCGACTCCAGCATTCCGGGGCTTTGCAGCACGGCAATCTGGCTGGGATAATCCAGCCCGCCAAAGGAATGCTCGGTCGGCACGTTATTGCCTGTTCGCGTGACTGCCAGTGGATCGACCACCCGCGCCTGTGTATTCAGCGGCTCCACCAAAAGCTGAAACTCGCCCAAGTAGGTGGGGGGCGTGGTGGCATATCGCAACGCAGCCAGACTGCTGACCAACCCCACAATGCTCGCCGTTAGCCAGAAATTTCGGAAGATGCTGCGCCGATACGTACCAATGTTCAGCCCCTTTCGCATCAGGCGGGCAAACTCATCGGCATCGCTAGCAGAATTTTGGCTGAGCAACTGGCTGATCAGCTGGTTACTACTCTCCAGGCGGAGCGGCTCGTGACGATTTTCTGGGTTCATACCTGACTCAACTGACGATTGGAGGAGTTACAGAAGACTGGCACAACACACGGATAAAAATACGAAAAAAACATGAACAGCTTGCTGAACGCTATCGATGCAACATGAATGCAACTCAAAGAATAGAAACGGGCGATCGCCCCACACTCTCATTCACGCTCACTCACACACGCTCACTCACACACGCTTACTCCCAGTTTGGGAACGCCATCGAACCCTGCACCAAGATTAGTTCCCGCCAAAAATTCGGAGGATGCTAAACACCCCCACAAACGGATTAATCGGCCCCAATAGCGTATTCAAAAAGTCTCCGGTTCGCGCCAGCCCAGAGCGACCCACCACCACAATGTCGTTGTTTCTCAGGGCCGGATTGGTGGCTTCATTGACCTCGGCGGAGAGATCTACCTGAATTTCTCGACGGACGGCCGAACCATCTGGGTTGATGCGGATTAACTGCACTTCGCTGGTGCGGGCGCGAGTCAGGTCAAACCCGCCCGCCGCCAGAATTGCCTGATTTAGCGAAGTGTTGGACTGTAGCGCCAGCGTTCCGGGAGACTTCACTTCCCCGACGACGTTAATTCTGACCGTTTCGGGCGAAAAGTTTGCGGCAGCCAACTGGACGGCTTCGCGGGGGTCGAGAGCGCTGACTGTCGGCACGATCAGCGTGTCGCCGTCTCGCAGGGGAATGTCCTGATCCAGCTCGCCTGCCTGCAAAAATGCCCACAGATCAACCCGAATCACCTCCTGGCGATTTCCCAACTGCGGCCGGCGAATCTCGATGTTGCGGATATCGGCTAATTGAGTGATGCCGCCTGCGGCCTGGATGGCCTGCGTCACGGTGCGAATAGGAGCGGCTGCCCCATCACCCTCGATTGTGCCGCCCGCCGATTGCCCGGTGGTGTATGCGCCGGGACGATTTACCTCGCCCACCACGCCGATGCGAACCGGGCGCGGGCTGACCAAGCTGACGGTAATCGACGGTCGGTGGATATAGCGGCGATAGCGCTGCACCAAGGTTTCTGAAGCCTGTTCGGTCGTCAATCCCTGCAAAACCACCTTTCCGACCCAGGGCAAGGTCAGGGAGCCGTCGGACAACAGGGTATATGTTGTGCCGCTGAGATCGGCAACGCCAAAAACATCGACCCGCACCTGATCGCCCGCCCCCAGCGTGTACTCGGTGCTGGCTGCTTCTGCCGGAATCGCTGCCGCCGCACGAGAAGGAACCCGTCCGCTAGGTTCGTAGGGTACAGGGTTCGGCAAGGTCTGGGCGGTGGATGGCAGCGCAAGGGCGATCGCCCCCATCCAGCAACCCAGTCCTAGCCCTGCCAGCCCAAGACCTGCGTTCCAAACCCGTCCTAAAAAATTTCTGGATTCCCCTCCAGACTCATTCCTAACCGCAATAGCATAGTCCCCACTTCGGGAGTAAATGCGTTCCTGATAATCCGACATAAGGCACGCTCCTTGCGACTGATGCCCTGTCATTAACCTGGCTTTAATAAGTTCTGTGAATCGAAGCAAGCAGATAATACCAAACCTGTTCCGGGGCAAACGGTATCATTACGCCTAATCCCGTAAATTTTGGGCGATCGCCCAAAAACAGAACCGCTCGGCAACAGCGATGAAATCCAGAACTGGCAAGGACTACGGGTTTCCTCAGAAAAGGTATCCAGAATTTTATGAAGTTTTGATGAAGGGCCGTGAAATTACTGACAAGCCCCCAGCTTCACCGATATAAGTTAGCTATACAAAAAGAAACAACTGGCAAACTGGCGTTATTTTGAGTCTGATTGAGTCTGATTGAATCTGAGTCCAATTGAGTCGGCAGACTTTACAAGCTCTGCTGAAGGGGGATTAGAGGGCGATCGCCCCCCGATTTTTACATCGGTTTTTCTGCTTAAAGTAGATCTTTTAATCTTCTAAGAGTGGCTTTAAGAATACTTTCGGAGTGGCTCTCAAGTTATTTTCAAGTTGTTTCCAAATTATTGTTAGAAACACATATCCAAACAGGCAACTGTATCGCAGCGAACTAGCACTATCTGATGGAATGCGACGAAACTGGTGAATGAATTTGGACGGGTTTGGATTAGCAAAGTTGCTTAGGCAGGGTCATGGCATCTATTAAACAGTTGGCAATTCGCGGGACGGCCTGGGTTGTCCTGACCTACGGCATTTCCCTGGCGCTGCGAATTGGCAGCAACTTGATTCTGACCCGCCTGCTCAACCCGGAAATGTTCGGGAAAGTCAGCTTGGTCTGGGTGTTTTTGGGTGCGCTAGTTTTGTTTTCGGACTTAGGAGTTGCTCCTAGCATTATTCAAAGCAAGCGCGGCGATGATCCCGATTTTCTAAACACAGCCTGGACTATTCAGGTGATTCGGGGATTCATTTTGTGGGCAGGCAGTTTGCTAATTGCGTGGCCCGTTGCCAGTTTTTATGGACAGCCTGAACTGGTCTTGTTGCTACCGTTCATGGGGCTTTTTCTGGTCATTGATGGGTTCAACCCGACCAAGCGAATCACGCTCAATCGCCAGCTTTCAATGCGGCATATTTCCACCCTTGAAATCAGCGCCCAGGTGGTTTCGGGTGTCATCTTGATTATTTGGGCCTGGCTGAGTCCATCAATTTGGGCGATCGCCTCTGCGGGAGTTATTTCTGCGGTTATCACGCTGATCCTGAACATTTGGAGCATTCCCGGCCCGCTAAATAAATTTGCCTGGGATAAGTCAGCCGTTCGAGAAATCTTGAACTTTGGCAAGTGGATTTTTGCATCCAGCGCGATGCATTTTCTGGCGACCCAGACCGATCGATTGGTGCTTGGAAAACTCATCACCCTCTCGATGTTTGGGATCTACAATCTTGCCCTGGGAATCGCAATTTTACCCTCTACGCTGATCGAAAAGGTCGGCGGCACGGTGATCTTTCCGTCTCTAGCCAAGCTGATTCATCTAGAGCGGACTGAACTGCGGGCCAAGATTCTCAAAAACCGGGGATTGGTATTGGCAGCAATTGGAATATTGCTTGCTCTGCTGATTAGCACCGGAGACATTATTATCTCCATCATGTATGACGAACGCTACCGTCAGGCAGGGTGGATGCTATCAGTCCTCTCCTTAGGAATTTGGCCCCTAGCACTGACGAATACAATTGGGCCTGTCCTCCTGGCGCTGGGACAATCTCAATATTCGGCGTTCGGCAAGTTGTTGAGTTTTCTGTTTCTAATTCTGGGAATTCCGTTGGGCGCTCACCTAGCAGGCGATTTTGGAGCAGTGGTTGCGGTTCCAATCAGCAACATCCCCATCTATGCGGCAAACCTTTATGGACTCTGGAAAGAGCGCCTGCTTTGTATCGGACAAGACCTCAAACTAACGCTTGTTTTTTTGGCTATTCTGGCTCTATTTCTGACCGGTCGAGCCATCTTTGGGGTAGATTTTCCAGCACTTAGCTCCTGACTCTCAACTTCTGACCCTTAACTCCTAAGTCTCAATACCTGGAACGAAAAGCTCATAGCATCGATGATCATTCCTCCTGCTCCCGCACTGCTTGCATGGGTTCCGATCGTGGTTAATTTGTTTCGACAGTTGTCGATTCAATGGGCGATCGTCGTGAGCTTCGTGACGGGGTTTCTCTATCTGTCTCAATTTGAATTTGAGCTTCCGCTTCTGATTCCGGGAACTCGAATGGCGTTCACGACTTATGCAGTTTTCTTAGGAATCATCCTGTTTAATGCGGAAGCAAAGCGCTTGTTTTCCTTTCGCCTAAGCTGGTTTGATTTGCCGATGATCGTGTGGTGGTTCTGCCCGTTCCTTTCGTCTATCTCGAACGACTTGGGCATTTTTGACGGATTGAAGGAGCTAGGCGCTCAAAGCGTAAATTGGGTTTTGCCCTATCTATTAGGCAGAATTTATCTCCGTGATTTGGAGGGACTGAGAAAGCTCTGTCTGGGCATTGTTGTGGGGACGCTGAGCTATATTCCACTTTGCTGGATTGAGATGCGTCTCAGCCCAATCTTGCACCAGACCTTCTACGGATTTGACGGCTCAGGGGGCCGGATTGGTCAAAACGTGATTGAAGGCGTTGGCTATCGACCGATTGTGTTTCAGGCGCACGGGCTGGTTGTGGGTGCTTGGTTTATGTCTGCTGCCGTAATTTCAGTATGGCTTTGGAAAAGCGGCACAATCAATCGTCTGTTCGGGCTTCCCTTTAAGTGGCTGGCGATCGCCATCGTGGTTCAGTCTTTCCTGACGCGATCGCTGGCGGCGACGGTGTTTTTCTGTGTCGGCGTGTTCATCTTTTTTGTCAGCAGATATTTGAAAAACTTTTTGCCGCTGCTAGCAATTTCGTTCTGTATTTTGATTTATTTGCATAACGGCATCTCAGGTTCCCTGGCAAAAGATGGCATTACCGCAGCCGTTAGCGGCGTTACTTCTGAAAGCAAGACGGAATCCCTGCAATTTCGGCTCAATTCTGAAGATGTTCTAGTGGACAAGGCCAATCAACGAATGTGGTTTGGCTGGGGGGGGTATGGGCGAAATCGCGTGATTGATCACAGGGGCTATGAGTACATCACTGATAGTTTGTGGATTATCGTGTATGGCACTCGCGGACTGGTGGGATTGGTAAGCCTTACGCTCGTTTTTTTGTTGCCCAGTCTGGTGCTAATCTTTTATTTCCCCACAGGCGCTTGGCATCATCGTAGGCTTGCGCCCGTGGCGGCCCTATCCGTCGTACTCGCGCTCAACATGGCAGACGCTCTGCTGAATGCCTTTCCCCATCCGCTGCTGACGATTTCAGCCGGGGGCATTTTGGGCTTGTTTGCCGACCACACCGAGTCCAAAACGCTGGGCATTTCGCTGAAAGCAATCGAAAGTCCCGTTTCTGCAAGCTCGGCGATCGCCCCCTTCTCCCAACGCAGCAGCGTGAAATAGGGCGATCGCTTTTCGAGCAAGTACAGCGCCGCGCTGCAAACCCATCCAGAGGTTGTAATGGCTCATGCAGAGGTCGTATCGCTTCTATCTGCACACGCCGCCTGACGCTGCGTTCTCGTAACCATTCGCCAAGACTGAGTGCCCCAAAACTGTCGCCCAAGATTCGCCACGCCTCCTGTCTTCTCTTCTACAATGGCTGGCGATGTCTTTGGAATTTGTTGGAATTCTTGCCATAGGGCAAGTGAAATAGGGCAAGTTGCTAGACGCAAACAACCAAAACCAGATGAAGCTATCCCAGCTCCGCATTCTCGTTGCCGTGGCGGAGCGGGGTAGTTTTAGCGAGGCAGCGCTGCACCTGGAAATGTCGCAGTCTGCCGTCAGTCATGCGATCGCCGCTCTAGAAAACTTCCTGGGTGTGGTGTTGTTTAGCCGGGGGCGACATGGAGCACGGCTCACGCCAGTGGGCGAAACGGTACTTGTCCATGCCCGCGAAATTGTGGTGCGGGCGGATGCGATCGCCCAAGCGGCGGAAGATGCCAGAGGCTTGAAACGGGGACAAGTGCGGGTTGCTTCTTTTCGCAGCGTTGCGACCAACCTGCTGCCGTCTGTGATTGCCCAATTTCACCAGCAGCACCCCAGCATCACCATCAACCTGTCGGAACACGACAACTATCCCCACGTCGAGCAGGCCCTCCGCGAAGGGCAGTCCGACGTGGGGTTTACGTTTATGCCCACCAGTGAAGAGTTTGAAGTCTGGCGAGTCTTTCAGGATGAATTTATTGCGCTGCTGCCGTCTTCGTTTCAGCCTGCGGGCCCACAGCTAACCTGGGCAGAACTGTTGCAGCACCCACTGATTATGCCGCCCAGAGATTACCTCATGATGCGCCCCGTCTACGACCATGCCAAAACCTTGGGGCATTCGCTCAAGGCTGACTATGAGGTGGAAACCGATGCCACGATCGTCAGCCTTGTGGCGGAAGGGTTGGGTGCTGCGATCTTGCCGCGACTCGCTGCGGAACCTATTCCTGCTGGCGTGAAAACCTACAGCTTGCCTACGCCCCTAGAGCGATTGATCGGAGTCGTGACGCTGGCAAATGCTTTGCTGCCGCCCAGTGTCTATGCGTTTCTGGACGTGCTGAAGAAACAGTATCAGTCTTGATAACCGTCTGAACGTCACGAGACACCCGACCGTTAGCAGGGTTCTGAAAGGTTCTGGCATCGCTACAGCCAGCGATTAGACGGTGGGATCAAACGGTGGGATTAGAGAGTGGCATCAGACAGTAGGATTAGACAGTGAGATTAGACAGTGAGATTAGGCAGTGGGGAACTGGGGGTTTGGGAATACCGCGCTTCCAGCCAGACTCGCAAATCCGCTTCCGAAACGCAATTCACTGACTTTCCGGTTTTTGGATCATAGGCATTCCACAAGACATTCCCGTGCCCATCCTGCGATCGCCACACGCGCGGCTCATCCGACACATCCAGAGCGGCGATCGCCCTTTCCCACAGTCCCTTCAGCCTCGTATTCCAGTTGCGTTTGGGGGTTGCCGTCCGATGAAAGATGCGCTCCAGGGTTTCAACATGGTGTCGATTTTGGTGCCAGTTCAGACGCGATTGGGATTCGGACTGAAATCGTTGCTGAGGGTTTGCCGGAAATTCTGATTGCCCGTGCCCTAATTGCCATTTCATAAGTATCTACCTCCTTTTTGATAGCTCCAGTCTAGAAAACAGTATCTTAAGATACAAAAAGTAGGCTCCATAGCTTCCATGAATAGGTTTGATAGAGTCTCTCAAGGGCTAGAAACTGGATGAATGCGCTGAGGGATGGTGATAGGCTCGGTTCAGCCAGGTATTGAAAACACGCCCCAGGCTTGAGACGGGTGAAAGCATGGACGACCCAACCAGCGCCAATGTAGCGGTTCAACCTACCAATGCCAGTCTCTTGCTGTTGGGGACGGGCTGGTTTCCCCAAACGCCAGGGGGCATGGAGCGATATGTCTATGAGTTGGCAACTCAGCTTGCCAGGGGCGATCGCCTGGAGTTGGGCGGGGTCGGTCTACCCGATGGCTTAGAACACGGCTCTCTTCGTTTGACGAATTTGTCTGAACCCGATCGCCCGTTGCCCCAACGGCTTTGGGAGGTGCGTCGTCGGTTTGCCCAGCGCACCAGGCAAGCCGATTTTCGGGACATCGACGCAATCAACCTCCACTTTGCTCTCTATAGCTTGCCGCTGCTCGACCTACTGCCGCCAGATGTGCCCGTCACTTTTACCTTTCACGGGCCCTGGGCGCTCGAAAGCCGTCACGAAGGAGCCAGCAAGCCAAGCGTGGTGCTAAAGCAATGGGTCGAGCAGCGCGTTTTTTCCCGGTGCGATCGCTTCTTGGTCTTGAGCAAAGCCTTTGGCGCGATCCTGCACGAGTCCTACGGCGTTCCCTGGAGCCAGATCCGCATCGTTCCTGGCGGGGTAGACACACACCACTTCGCCCCTACGCGGTCGCGTTCCGAGGCCCGTGCAGCGCTGGGCTGGCCGGGCGATCGCCCCATTCTGTTCACGACTCGTCGGCTGGTGCAGCGCATGGGGCTAGACCGTCTGCTGCAAGCGCTAGTCTCGGTAAAAGCGGCTGTGCCAGAGGTGTGGCTGGCGATCGCAGGCAAGGGCCCCCTCCGCCAAGTCCTAGAGCAGCAGGCCGATGAACTGGGGCTGCAACCCCACGTCCAGTTTCTCGGCTTTTTGCCCGAAGCAGACTTGCCCCTCGCCTATCAAGCGGCCGACCTGACCGTGATGCCCAGCCTGAGCCTAGAAGGATTCGGCCTGGTGCTGCTGGAGTCGCTTGCGTCTGGAACGCCTGCCCTCTGCACACCCGTCGGCGGAATGCCAGAAATTCTCATGCCTTTTTGCCCAGACTTGGTGACAGACTCGGCCGAACCAGCGGCGATCGCCCAGCGGCTGATTGCGCTCCTGACGGGAGAATGCCCCTTACCCGGTCGCGGCCTCTGCCGCCAATATGCCGTTGACCAGTTTGACTGGCAGAGGATTGCGCGACAGGTGCGGCAAGTCTTGCTCCAGCCCAAGAAAATTCGGTAGAAGGTCTACCCGTCCTGTAGTATTTTTTGTTTAAGGAAACCCTATGAGGGATGACCGAGTAGCCGGGGGGGCGATCGCCTCCGTTTCGGCAAAGACACCTAAGTAATATAGAACACCATACGGATCTCGCAGAGGCCCCCACGAGCAGGGTTCCACCCCAGAGCCAGCCGGGAATTTCGTAGCCTGGAACAGGATTCTCTAGCCATTTCTCTATTCTCTAGCCATTTCTCTATTGCTCCTGCCCTCCGTAAAGACCCGAAAGTTTAAAGTGACAACTGTAACGCTGGGTGATGTTTATAGTGATGTTTATCCGGAGCGCTTTCTGGGAAAACTTGGAGAAATCCTAAGATTTTCGGGGAGCTTTATAGACTCAACCGTAGTCGTGCGGTTACCTCAGCTTGACAGTCCATTTAGGCTAGAAAGTGGATACGCGCACGGGTCGGTTTCTTCAGTCAACTGGGGATGACACCCAAGGTTGATCCTGGGGCATTGCTCCAGTCTTGGGGGCACAGTGGCAGAGTGTACGGGTCGCCGCGCTCACCACGCTCCCCTCTCGGCGAGGCTCCTCCGCTTCTTAACCGCTAAAGCTGAATCGATGGATGAAGCCAGACCCAGCAAACTATCGTAAGCAACGCAAGCAATATGTATCTAAGCCTTAGTTTTAGAGCGATGGCTTTGCCTCTACTCGCTTGCGACTGGTTTCCGGTTAGATCGCCCAAACCCTCTGTTTCGTCAGTTGTTTATGATTAACCTCAACACCCTGGCCGCCTTTCCTGCCAACTCACTGGAAACTGCTTCTGATCACGCTCTACAGCAGCGTTTGGGGCTTTATCGCGTGTTTCTCAAGCTCTACGAGCACAACCGCGAACTGCTCGATGAAATTCTGAATCTAGAAAACTCTGGCAATAAGTCGCTAACGGGCGTTGCGCTTCCCTACGTGCAAGGGCTTGTGCTGGGCGATCGCGTTCACCTTGTCACCAATCTGCTGAAGGGCGCAACCCAGTCGCTGTCTCAGCCCCAAAACATTTGGACGATTGGGCGCGACTCTCGGCGGGTGGTGCTGCCGATTCAAGACAAGCGCCTCTCCCGCTGCCACGCCGCCATCGTGTATGACGAAGGGGGATTTCGCCTCGTTGATCTCAACAGCAGCAACGGTTCCTACCTCAACGGCGAACTGATCCGCCATTCTGTGCGCCTCAAAGATGGCGATCGCATTCGATTAGGCAGCCTTACCTTCTCGTTTTTTGTCTGCAATACGGCTCAGGTGTTGCCGCCTGTTTCTGAAGAACTGCTGTCGCAGGTGCGGGCGTTGTCGGCTGCGTCTGAACCCAAGCGAGCGATCGCCCATCCCACGGCCCCCAGCGCCAGCCAGCCCTCCCCGCTTTCCGCCTCCCCCATACAGCCTGCATTCTCGTCGCCCCTGACAAAGAATTGGGAAGAATCTGTGTCCGAAAGCGATTCAGAGACTTGTCTGCAAAGCCCGGAGGATGCGCTCCCTGCCCAAGTTAACCCGCTAGAAGATACGCTCATGTTTATGCGGTCTTCCCACTAGAACGAGTCCCGCATCGGACAAGTCGCGCCAGAGTTACTGACACCTGATAGAATAACTCCGTTGTTCAGCCTGTGTGTGATCGTTGAGCCAGTCGATCGACCTACCCAAAATTGATGACTTCCTACAGGAGCTAGCCACGATCCAGCAGACTGGGTCGAAACGCATCGCCCTGTTGGGGTCGCGCCATGTTCCTATTACGCATCAGCATTTGATCGAGATGATGAGCTATGCGCTGGTGCTGGCGGGCAATCGCCTGCTGACCTCTGGCGCAACCGGAACCAATTCTGCGGCAATTCGGGGGGCCATGCGGGCCGACCCTAATTTGCTCACGGTGATCCTGCCCCAAAGTCTGGCTCGCCAGCCCCGCGAGTCGCGAGAGCAGCTAGAGCAGGTCATGCATCTAGTGGAAAATCCTGCTAATGACCCGCTTTCCTTAGCAGAAGCCAGCGCCCTGTGCAATCAGGAAATTATTTCGCGCTGTCAGCAGCTAATCTGCTTTGCGTTTCACGATAGCCATACGCTTCTGAAGACCTGTCGCGATGCCGAGGATCAGCGCAAGCTCGTGACGTTGTTTTATTTTGACTAGGTTTTTTCGACTAGGAGAAAGCAGCGTGATTGCAAGTTTGGAGCAGCTTCCTAGCCCTATGGTTCTGCTGTATGCCATTGTGGCGGCGGCGATCCTGGTCTATGTCCCGTTTGGTGCGGTGGCGCTGGGCCGGGTGCAGGCTGGCTATGACATGGCCACCCCCCGTGCCCTGTTTGACAAGCTGCCCCCCTACGCCCAGCGGGCGACCTGGGCCCATCAAAACTCGTTCGAGTCGTTCACGATCTTTTCGGCGGCTGCCCTGATGGCCTACGTCACTCAGCAGAGCGGCGGCTGGGTGAATCTGGCGGCGATCGCCTACGTCACGGCACGGTTGTTTTATTCCATCTTTTACATTCAGAATATTCCTCTTGGGCGATCGCTCATGTTCGGCATCGGCAGCGCCAGCATCGCGACCCTGTTTTTCCTCAGCCTGATGAGTTTGAACGCCTGAACGCGCCTTTCAGAAAATCGCTAAGCAAAAACTTTAAACCAGCCTACAGCCCACCAGCCTACAGCCCATTTGAAATTCATGATTTAGCTATGGCTTCAGCATTCTCCTTTGACATTGTGAGCGACTTCGATCGGCAGGAATTGGTAAATGCAATCGACCAAACCATGCGCGAGGTGCAAAGTCGCTACGACCTGAAAGATACCAACACCACGCTGGAGCTAGGCGAGTCGGCAATCACGGTCAACACCGACAGCGAGTTTACGCTGCAAGCGGTTCACACCATCCTGCAAACCAAGGCCGCCAAACGAAACCTCTCTCTTAAAATTTTTGATTATGGCAAGATCGAACCTGCCAGCGGCAACCGAGTCCGCCAGGAAATTAAGCTGCAAAAGGGCATCAGCGCTGAATTGGGCAAGCAAATTTCTAAGCTGATTCGAGACGAATTTAAAAAGGTGCAGGCTTCAATTCAAGGGGATGCGGTGCGGGTTTCTGCAAAGTCTAAGGATGAGTTGCAGGCGGTGATTCAGCGGCTCAAACAGGAAGACTATCCCGCTGCCCTCCAGTTCACGAACTATCGATAGACTGGCGGCGTTTTCGCTTTCATCGCCTCTGTTGACCCTTTTACTAGGCAGGTTATTAGGCAGGTTACTAGCCAACTTACAAGGCAACTTACTAGCCAGCTTGCGATTGACCTGAGTGCTTTTCGTGAATCCCAAAAGCACTTGGAGGCTAATCCACAACTCGCAGGCGACCCGCTCGCAGTGCGTCGAACAGTAGATTGATCTGAGTTTGCTCCTTCTCCCCCAAAGAGGACTTAGACAAAAAGAGCGCCATGAATCGCTCCTGGTCTGCCCGCGTGATGCGTCGGGCCGCCAGAATATCACGAATAAGCTGGTCAATTGGCGTTTCCGAAGGAGGGGTCTGGGACCCTGGTAGATGAAAGGGCGCTTGCATATACTTGACGATTCAGTGCGTATTCTTATACCCATCATCATCTGCGTAGCCTTCAGCGTAAACCGTGAATTCTGGCAATTTAATAGGGTTTTTAGACAGTCTTTAAGCTGCGCTATAAAATCTTTCTATCGTATTAATTTGCCCATCCTGGCACTTTTGCGGAAGCTTTGAGTTTATTCGAGTAAACTGTCATACTCCAGACAGAAATCAGCCCCGCAGTGCTGTCTGGCCTTACGCCTTCAGAAATACTAGAAATTGCTGTAGCCCCTGGTATCGGTCGCTGAGAAATCGCCGCCTGTTTCCAACCCTGCAAGATGACTCTGCGCTTGCAGCAACAGCGTGGGGCGATCGCCCTGTTTTTCCCACAGCTTTACCGTCAGCTTGCCCTGGGTGGTGTCCTGGCAGGCAAAGACCATGCCCTGCGCCGTCGGCACACGGATGGGGGTGGGAGGGCGATCGCACGTCCCCAGCAGTTCCACCCTATGACCCGCGTTTTCTGCTTGCATCTGCCAGTATCCCCAGGGCTGCACTCGCCAGCGCACGGTTCCATTCCAGGGCACAAACTCGTAGAACCGCCCCCGGTGGTGAATCCCCACCATGCCGACCGACTCCATCCAGCCCAGCACGCGCCGCCGCCCGCCGCCTGCCGTCAGCGTCAGATCCGCCTCGCCGTCAAACGCATTGCACTGTATCCAAAACCATTGCTGGGGGAAAGCCCCGCCCCAGTTTTTTTCTGCATAGGCGGGCGCTTGGCTAAAGCAGTAGCGGGTTCCGTTCCACTCGACCCAGCCCGTTGCCAGCCCGTGGGCCATTAAAATCTGCCAGCCCGGTTCAAAAATTTGGAACTGCGATAGCCAGCCTGCTGTGGACTGTTGGGGGCGATCGCGATTGCCCCAGCCATAGACGGGTTGAATGCTATAACACCAGCGAGCAGAATGCCGACCGGGTTCGCTGAGGATGCCCTGATGATGGGTAGCGGTAAGCTGATAACCTTCGTTGAGGAACTGACCAGAGTCGTCGGATAAGACGGCTTGAGGATGCTTAGAGGAACCTGGAGTGGAACAGTCAAATGAATGCTCTGAGGAATTGCTGGAGGGACTGCATTGATCCCCGCTAGACTCCCTTGAGAAGGAGGGAAATTCAGCAATCTGCTTATTCAGCTTATTCGAGGCGTGGGGGGATTGGCGCAAGTGGCGGAGGGCAAAGGCGCGGCGATCGCCCCAAAACAGGCGCACATCGGGAAACGTGCGGCAGAGGTACTCGTGGTCCGGGCCGAGGATTTGGGCTGTGCCGCCGCTGTAGGGCGTGCCACCCTGTGGGTCTTCGATGGAATACATAAAGGCGAAGCTTTCGCCCAACTCTGGCAGCGTCAGCCGCAGATACCAGCCCTCAAAAAAGCGGCTGCCTGCCCCTGTTTCGGGATGACTCCAGTGATAACCGCTGTGGGGAGTTTGCAAACTTATCAAACTCATTCCGCTGTGGCATCCAGGCAAAAGCTGCGGCACATGACCACGGGCGAATCGGGGCGGCGATACATGGGGCAGTCGAAGTTGGCGCAGGCGGTGCAGTCGGCTTCGGCGTGGATGGCGACGGGCTGCTGGGTGGTGTAGACGCTGATGCCCTGGCTGATGAAGCCCCGTGCCTCCAGTTCCGTGAGGCGATCGCCAATGATCAGCGCCTTTTGGATGCCCATCTGGTGCCGAAATAAGTTAATCCGCTCGATGGTGCGCCGGAAGGTCTGGGCGGGGGTTTTGATTTCCACCAGCACTTTTTGACCCTGCGTGCTAAAGGAGGGCGGCTTGTCCTGGGCAAAGTGGTCGCGATATTGCAGCGTGAAGGTTCCGTCGGGATAGCGCAGCGGCCGCATCAGGCGCAAAAAAGGCACGGTAAAATGCCCCACCTCATCCAGCGCATACCACCAGGACTTGTGCCATGCTTCATTGGGTAAGTTAATGATTTCGTCTACTTGCTTGGGGGGAAAGCCTGCGTGCGAGAGACGGGCGATCGCCTGTGCCAGCGTCAGGTTGTTGCCCAGAGTGTGCAGTTCCGATTCGCAGCGAGTCAGCTTGGCGTATTCTCGATCCAGCTTTTTGGGGTCAATATTGGCGGCAACTTGGCGGCTGATTTCTTCCGGCGAGCTAGCCAGCACGCAGGTAATATCTTCAAAACTGAGAATGCCGTCAATCGCCTGCCGTGAATCAACGGGCACGCCCACCTGCGACGACACTGAGCCGAGGCGATGGGGCTGGGCGATGGGCGGTGTGCAGCGGATCAGCAGCGATTTTAGGGTAGACTCATCGGCGATCGCCAGCGCAATTTGCAACTGGTCGCGGGCGGCGGTCGCGCTGTGGGTGGGCGGCAGGGGATGAGTCAGGGCGGAGGCCGTCATAGTGCAAAACCCTAACTAAGGAGCAAGTTTGGGGGAGCAAGTTTGGGGGGAGCGAGTTTGGGGAACCAAGTCGGTTCTGGGATTCCCCCTCGTTTGACCTCCATTGTGCGGGCTTTTGGAAATCCGACAACGGTTTCTCACTTTCTTTTAACGCAAGGCGACCCGACGTAACGCTACGTTGCAAACTGCATGACAAAGCTTTACAGAGCATTACAGAGTTTGTGGCTCTTTAAAGCTTGATGCCAAGCCGTATCGAACTTCGATCAAACTTCAATCCACTTCAATCCAACCGGAAACACATCCCATACGGTTGCCCGTCAAGCCGCGAATTGCCGTGAGTTGATGTTGTGAATTGATGTCGATAGAGACTCGATGTGCGATCGCCCAGCGTCTCCGGATGTATCTCCGGGGTGTATCCCACTTTTGTAACCTTTACCCTAAATCTCTCTCCCAAAGCTGGAGAGGGACTTCCAATCCGGCTCCCCTTCTCCTTCTTTGGGAGAAGGGGCTGGGGGATGAGGGCAAACTTGCATATCTGGGATGTGCTCTATCTCATGGCGTATAAGGATGATCCTAAGCATTGTATCCATACCCTCGATCTCTCCAGGCATTGCATACTTCTTCAGGGCCATATCGCCGGAAAAGTAACTGTGTTTAAGAATACTTTTAAGAATCTTTCCTGAAGAAATATAAAAATATCTATCTTTGGGAATAGCATCATGATAACTTGACATTCAGGATCGCATTTTCAGAGTAAGCATCCTGCTTCACGGTATTCAATTCAGCCAGCTATACCTCTGCTCCAGGTTTCCTTTGCTCCAGATTTCTCTTGGGTTACGTGTTGAGCTGTAATCTTGGGCATCTAAGCTGTAATCTTGGGCATCTAAGTTGAACGGCTACGGTTTCACTCCTCTGGGCAAGACCAAGTTTGATGTGGGTAATATCGGCGTTCTGAGCTTCCAGAACGTTGCAGGCGGTGCCCAGATTAAAGAGGGGGCTAACGTGCTGGGGGTTGTGAGTTGGACGCAGGCTAGCGTTCTACAAAGCAACGTCGGCAGCATCTCTGTTTAGGCTTAAATTAACTTTCCCTAGAAACTATAAATGGCTTGAACGAGTCCGTTTGACTTGTTTAGGACTTACGCAATTGGACAATTTCTCGCGAGCGTAGCCCGCGAGAAATTGTCTAAAACCCAGAAAACTGATCGCAAGTGCGTAAGTCCTGTTGTTTTCTTGGTTTTTGGATGGAGTTGGCAATCGGTTTAACTCATCTCTAGACTGACGTATAACTTACGTATAAATGATGGGGTTTGCAGATCTTTCAATGACTTCTCGGAGACTTTTTGGTGAGAAGTTGGTGATGAATTGATGAGAACTTACTAAGCTGCGTAAGCACTATCACGGATGAGGGTTATGGACTGCTGCACAGTCAGTTTGTATCCCTCGTTTTTTTGTCCTATTTTTTCTCCTGATGAAGTGGCTGCCTGCGGTGCAATAGGCGAGATGGCGGATGCTTATTGTCGATTATTCATCTAGCAAAATCTGTTAAGTCCCTGGTTGAAACGGGCACTCTAGCCACAGCGAGTGTATCCCACTTTTGTAGCCCTCACCCTAAATCCCTCTCCCGCTTTGGGAGAGGGACTTCCAATCCGGCTCCC